>DATNNS010000423.1:0-5762 GCA_035601715.1 Rhizomicrobium sp. | reverse complement strand
CGGCGTAAAGGCCGGCGTGTAGGGCGGGACATTCTCGCCGTCCTTCAGATATTTTTCGAATTGCGCCGTCTTTTCGATGACGGCGTTCCAGTCGTTCAAGTCGTAAAGAACGCCCATTTCGAAGATATCGCGGTTCACGATCCCGATTCGCACGGGCGGAACGGGAAGGCTGTTCCAGGCATCGCGCGCCGCCGCGGTTTCGTGAAGCAGGGCGTGATTCTTCGCCATCCACCAGCGCGCAGTCTCGGCAATATGGGCGTAGTCGGGCGCGAGGGTGGCCTCCAGGTCCCGGCGCTGCGCCTCGTTGTAATCGCCCGTCATTTCAGCCGCGAACCCGCGGTTGGCGGGCAGGCTGATGGCGCTTGCGCGCGCGCTCATTTCGCCATCGCCATTGGCGAGCAGCGCAACGCCCTTTTGCACCGCCGCGAGCGCCGCCTCGTCATGGCCGAGCCAGGATTCCTCGTCGGCGATGTTCTGGTAGGGAAGTGCGAAGCGCGGCGCCAACGGAATGGCCCTGGCCTGAATGTCCGGCGCGTGCAGCGGATCGCCGTATTCCGCATTCGTGCCGATCCCCATATCGGCCCAGATGCGATCGCGCGGCGATCCGGACTGCGCCAGCCTTTGCAGAATTTGCGGCGTGGACTCTCCATTCGGTCCCGGACGGCCGGCGAGATAGACGGCGAAGCGGAATTCCTGCGTGCGCGCATAGACGGCTTCGGCCGCCTTCTGCATCAGCGCAGCGAGGTCGCGTTCGCTTCCCTCGACCGTGTCGCCGGCATTGCCGCTGGCGCGCACCGTGACGGCCAAGCCGTCGGGCGTGCGATAGACCTCGCCCGAAATATGCGTCTGATGCCCGAACCAGGCCGCCAGCATGCGATAGAATTCGCTGACCGAGACGCCGGTATCGGGAATCTGGACCTTGATGTCCGTGCCCCAATTGTTGGCATAGGAATCCGCCGGCCGCGCGGAATCGGTCTGCGCCTGCATGGCGGTGAGCTTGTCCTGCAGCTGAGCCGCGACCGCCTCGCCGGTGATGCCGCGTGCCGCCAGGTCGGACGGCACGCTGAACGCCTCGATCACCAGGCTGCTGTCATGCGCGGCGGACCAGACGGCGGCGCCGATGGCGATCACGAGCAGCGCACCGACCGCGACCAGCATGAGCTGCAGCGCGCCGCGCATCTGGTCGTTGAAGCGCCGCCAGCGCAGATGCGACAGCTCGAAGTCGTTCAGCTCGACAAGATTCTGTTTTTGCAGCTTCGCAAGCTCGGTCTGCTCGCGCAGATAGGCGCGCATCTCCTCGCCCGTGCCGCCCAGCGCCACCGCGAGCGCCGCGTCGCCGGCAGAGCCCCGCTGTTTCTCGTCGTCGTCAGCCATGCGAAACCCGCGTCAGTTCGGACTTTTCGGACCGCGAGAGATCGAGACCGGCGGCCGTGGCGAATTGTTTCTTCGCACCGTCCTTGTCGCCCGACCAGACCAGCGCCTCGCCCCATTTCAGATGCAGCCGCCCCCAATTGGGCGCGTATTTGTCCGCTTCCAAGAATTTCGCGAGCGCGAGGTCGGAGCGGTTCTTGAGCATCAATGCCTCGCCCCACATCTCCAATGGATCAGCGAAATGCGGGCCGTACTCACTGGCCTGTGTGAACTTCGCGATCGCGCCATTCACGTCGCCTTTCGCCAGCAGCATCGCGCCCCAGCGCGCATAGGCCAGCGGCAGCGCCGGCGCCTGGCGCGCGGCTTCGACGTACCAATATTGCGCACCGTTCCAGTTCTTCGCGGCGGCCTCGACATCGCCGCGCGCGATGACGCAGGGATAGCAATCGGCGTTTGTGCCCGCGAGCGTCGCGCGCGCCGCCGCGAAATCGCCGAGCCGGGCTTGGGCAACCGCGCGCGACGCCGCGAGCTCGCGCGCCGAATCGCCGTAGGAGAAGCGGTTCCACAGATCGGTATCGGCCTTGTAGGCCGCGAGCCCCGCTTCAGCATGCGCCAGCACGCCGGCCCAATCGCCCAGGCCTGCAAGGACGATGGTTTCGGCCCTTTGCTGCGGCACCCCGTCCGCATCGCCCGTCGCGATGGCGCGCGCGATCAGCGCGCGCGCGCCAGCGCCGTCATGCTGCAGCGCGACCGCATAGGCTTCGTTAAAGAATGTGTAGGCCTGCGTGCATTGTGGTGTGCAGCTCGCGCGGGCGGCCAGCGCGAAATCGCCTTGCCACAATCCGGTCTGCCTGAGGGCTTCATTGCGGATGATGGCGAAACCGCGGCCTTGCAGATGCTTGGCCTGATCGCTTTCCTTCAACGCCAGGATGGCGCGCGCTTCGGCCACGACATCGGCCGCGCGCGCGATGAACATATTCAGTTTCATTACCTGGATATGCGTCGTCGCCCCCGCCGGCTCATAGCCCTCCCCGATCTTCGCCAATGCGATACCGCCCGCGATATCGCCTTTCATGGCGCCGCGCACGACGCCGGCGGTGGAATAGGCCAGGCTCATTTCATGGGGCGTCTGCGCCGCCGCGACGCGAGATTGCGTAAACGTCGCGAGATCGTTCCAGCGCCCCGCGCCGAGCAGGTAGTTGAAGCAGCCCACTTGATCGAAGGCGCAGAACACCTTCTCCGCCACGCTTTGCTCCAGCGCATCCAGATCGGCTCCGCCGACCGTGATGGGCGCGCCGCCGTCGAGCGTGGCGGTGAGCACGAGCGTGCCGTCGGCTCGGGCGCGCAGATTTCCGCTCATGTGGCGCTCATGGCCGAGCCAGCCGCGCAGCGCCCGCCACACCTCCGCCAGCGACACGCCGGTGTCGGGGATCTCCACGCTCAGATCGTTGGAGCGGTCCTTGCTGACGTCGCTCGCCGTGGAATAGGAATCGCCCATGGCTATGGCGCGCACGGCGGCGAGATGGTTCGTCAGGTCGGACGCCACCACGTCACCGCCTTCGCCGCGCTGGGCAAAGCCCGGCGGCACGGAGAACGCATCGACCACCAGCCCGTCGGCCTCGCTCGCGTTCCACAGCGCGGCGGCGATGGCGACGACGACTACCGCGCCGACCGCGATCATCATGATCTGCAACGCGCCGCGCATCTGGTCGTTGAGGCGGCGCCAGCGCAGATGCGACAGCTCGAACTCGTCTTCCTTGCGGAGCTTGTCGATCTCCAGATCGGCGAGCGCGCTTTGCTTGCGCAGGTAGTCGCGCGCCTCCTCGCTCGTGCCGCCCAGCGCCACCGCGAGCGCCGCGTCGCGCGGGGACGGCGCGCCTCGCCGGCTCTCTTCGCCATCCTCAGCCATGGCTCACCTTCGCGAGTTCGGATTTTTCGGACGGCGTGAGATCGAGACGCGACGCGGCGCCGAATTGCTGTTTCGCCTCGTCTTTGGGACCCGCGTAAGCCAACGCTTCGCCCCATTTGAGATGCAGCCTGCCCCAGTTGGGCGCGTATTTGTTAGCTTCCGCGAATTTGGCCAGCGCGAGATCGGAGCGGTTCTGCGCCATGAGCGCCTCGCCCCACAGCTCCAGTGGATCGGCGAAGTGCGGACCCTTCTGCGTGGCGAGCTTGAATTTCGCGGTGGCGCCGGCGAGATCGCCTTTCAGCAACAGCACGCGGCCCCAATCGTTGTAGGCCTCGGGAATGGAAGGCGCCGCGGCCACCGCGCGCGCGAACCAGTAATCCGCGCCGCCCCAGTTCTTGTCCACCGCGTCGATATCGGCGCGGTTGCGCAGGCAGGCGTAGCAATCCAGCGGCGTCTTATCGATCAGCGCATGCGCGGCTTTCGCATCGCCGGTCTCGGCCAGCGCGCGGGCGGCATAAGGCCAGACCGCGCTCTTCAATGTGAGCTCCAGGAAGAGGTCGCTGAATCCCGGAAGAATCCGGAGCTGCCGCGTCGCGCGCTCGACGCCAGGCGCCTCTGCCCGCACCGCGGCCCAGTCGCCGGACCAATAATCCGCGATCATGCGCGCATCCAGCCGACCCGCCGCGAGGTTCGGATCGCCTATCGGCGGAATGTCGCGCCACGCCGCCTGCATCTCGTGCACGCGATGAAGGCGCGCCAGCGTGACGAGCGTCTGCTGGCGCATGCCTTCCAGGGTGTTGTAGAAATCGGGCAGCGTGAGCGCTTCTTCGCTGTCGCGCAGCGAAGCGCCGAAATCGTCGAGCGCGGCCTCGACCTGCGCCTCGACTGCCGGCAAATTGATGCGCGCCGCGCGCTCGCTCATCTCGCTCTTGCCGGCTTCGAGCAGGGCGGTGAGCTTCGCCAAGTCGTCGATCGCGGCCGCATCATGGCCGAACAGGCTCTCGTCATTGGCGAGATTGTACCAGGCGAGCCCCATGCCGGGATCGAGCGCCAGCGCCTTGCGCTGCTCGGCATCCGCCAGATAGGGGTTCGCCGTGTCCACGAGCGCGGCGAGGCCCGCATGGCCCCAGACCCGTTCGCTGGGCGATCCGCTTTCGACGAGTCCTTCGAGGATCGCCCGCGATTTCTCGCCCCCGCCATGAGCGGCCTGCGTCTCGCCGAGATAGACCGCGTAGCGGTAGGGCTGCGTGCTCTCGTAGATCTTCTCGGCCGCCTGCTGCATCACGGTGTCGATATCGGCCTCGCTGCCGGTGACGGTGGCGCCGGGATCGCCGCCGCTGCGCGCGGTTACCGCGATGCCGTCTTTCGTGCGGTAGATTTCGCCGGTGATATGCGTCTGATGGCCGAACCGTTCGACCAGATAGCGATAGACCTCGCCGATCGAGACGCCGGTGTCGGGGATCTCGACCTTGATGTCGTTGCCCCAATTGTTGGAATAGGATTCGGCCGGCCGCGCCGAGCCCGTCGCCGCCTGCATCGCCGAAAGCTTGTCCTGCAGCTTCGCGGCCACCGCTTGCCCGGTGAGGCCGCTGCTCGCGAGGTCGGGCGGGACCGAGAACGCCTCGATCACGAGGCCATCCTCATGCGCCGCCGACCACACCGCGCCCGCGATGATGAGCACGACCGCCGTGAAGATCGCCGCCAGCGCGAGCTCGAAGGAAAGCTTCAGCACGTCGGAGACATGATGCACGCGCAGCGACCAGTGGCGCAGCCGGTCCTCGCGGCGCAGATCCTCCGCCTGGAGCCGCGTCAGCGCCGCCTGCTCTTTCGTCAATATGATCTGCTCGTCGAGAAACGCGTCGGCCTTGGTGGCGCTGGAGGCGCCGAGCGCGCTCCACACCGCCGCGCCGGACGGTGTCTGACCGTCGCGTTCCTTTTCATCAGCCATGCGCGGCCCTCACGAGTTCGGCCTTGTCGGCGGTGGAGAGATCGAGCGTCGCGGCGATGGCGAATTGCTTCTTCGCGCCGCCCTTATCACCGGACCATAACAGCGCCTCGCCCCATTTCAGATGCAACCGTCCCCAGTTCGGCGCGTATTTCGCGGCCTCTTCGAACTTCGCCAGCGCGAGGTCGGAACGGTTCTTGGTAATGAGCGCTTCGCCCCACATCTCCAGCGGATCGGCGAAGTGTGGGCCCTTCTGGTTGGCTTCCTGGAATTTCGCGATGGCGCCGGCGAGATCGCCTCTGTCCAGCAGCATCTGGCCCCATTCGAAATCGGCGAATGGCATCGAAGGTCCGAGTTTCACCGCCGCGGCGAAGGCAGCCCCGGCGTCGCGCCAGTGCCGCTCCCGCGCCGCGATCTGGCCGCGCACGCGCATGCAGAGATAGCAGTCGCGCGGCGTGCCAGCGATCAGCGCATCCGCGGCCTGCGTGTCGCCCAGCATCGCATCAGCGCGCGCGAGCTTCGGCACCAGCAGCACCG
>DATNNS010000422.1:0-7983 GCA_035601715.1 Rhizomicrobium sp. | reverse complement strand
GCGGCGTCATCGAATGCGATTCCGTTCCCGGCCGCACGTTGTTCCGCGTGCTGCTGCCCAAGGCGGGAGACTGACATGGTGTCGACGATCCTGGTTGCGGACGACGACGCGGCGATCCGCACGGTGCTGGTACAGGCATTGAGCCGCGCCGGCTACGACGTGCGCACCACGGGCACGGCGGCCGGGTTGTGGCGCGCGGTCTCGGGCGGCGAGGGCAATCTCGTGATCACCGATGTCGTGCTGCCTGACGAAAGCGGGTTCGATCTGATCCCGCGCATCAAGCATATCCGGCCCGATCTGCCGATCGTGGTGATGAGCGCGCAGAACACGATTCTCACCGCGATCACCGCGGCCGAGCGCGGCGCGTTCGACTATCTGCCCAAGCCCTTCGATCTCAAGGAATTGACCGCCATCGTCCATCGCGCGCTCGCCAGTCCGCAGGGCAAGCGTGCGGCCCACCGCGAGGCCGGCGAGGATCGGCTGCCGATCATCGGCCGCTCACCCGCGATGCAGGAAATCTATCGGGTGATCGCGCGGCTTACGCAAAGCGATCTCACGGTCATGATCATGGGCGAGAGCGGCACCGGCAAGGAGCTTGTGGCGCGCGCGCTGCATGACTACGGCAAGCGCCGCCAGGGCCCGTTTGTCGCGGTCAACATGGCGGCAATTCCCAAGGAGCTGGTCGAGAGCGAGCTGTTCGGCCATGAGCGCGGCGCCTTCACAGGCGCCACCAACCGCGGTATCGGCCGTTTCGAGCAGGCGGAATCGGGAACGTTGTTCCTCGATGAGATCGGCGACATGCCGATGGAAGCGCAAACCCGGCTGCTGCGCGTGCTGCAGCAGGGCGAATATACCAGCGTCGGCGGACGCACCGTCATCCGCACCGATGTGCGCATCATTGCCGCGACCAATCGCGAACTGCGGCAGCTGATCCAGCACGGTCTGTTCCGCGAGGATCTCTATTACCGGCTCAACGTCGTGCCGCTGCGCCTGCCGCCGTTGCGCGAACGCAGCGAGGACATCCCAGACCTTGTGCGCCATTTCCTGCACAAGGCGGAAGCGGAGGGCTTGCCCACGAAACGCCTCGACAATGAAGCGTTCGATCTGCTCAAGCGCTATCGCTGGCCGGGCAATGTGCGCGAGCTGGAGAACCTGATCCGCCGCCTGGCCGTCCTGCACTCCGGCGACGCGATCACGGCGGCCAGCATCGCGGCGGAACTGAAAGAGCCGCCGCGTCCGCTCGCCGAACCGGCGGACGGCGAGGACGCTTCGCTGAGTGCTGCCGTCGAACGCCATCTCACGGCCTATTTCACCCAACAGGGCGAACGCCTGCCGCCGCCGGGCCTCTACGACCGCATCCTGCAAGACGTCGAGCGGCCGCTGATCTCGATCTGCTTGGCCGCCACCCGCGGCAACCAGATCCGCGCCGCGCATCTGCTCGGCCTCAACCGCAACACCCTGCGCAAGAAGATCCGCGACCTGGGGCTGGATGTGATTCGCGGGCTGAACGTCTCCTGACTGGTTCGCGCCTGGTCTTTAACCCTGTCGCCATTGTGCAACGCGGCATTCTTGCAACAGCCTGTGGCTTCGCTACACTGCGCCCGCATTTGCAAAGTCCCGTCGGCACTTAGCCGGCGGCTCAGGGGTTGAATGGCGACGACCGAGCTATGGAAAGGACCTGAGCCGGCCGGCGTGCTGGGCTTCCTGCGCGCAGTCTCGCGGCCGTCGCTGCTGGCGTTCGGCGTCGGCATCCTGGCGATCACGTCGGGCCTCGTCACCTACGCCATCGTCACCGGATTCGTGCCCTACACACTGAGCCGGCCCGGCATTACCGCGCTGCTTCTGATCAATTTCGTGCTGGTGCTGACGCTGGGCGCGCTGATCGCCTGGCGCGTGGTGCGCCTCTGGAGCGAGCGGCGCTCGGGCCGCGCCGGCGCGCGGTTGCATGTGCGGCTGGTGGGCATGTTCGCGACGATCGCGGTGGTGCCGGCCATCTTCGTCGCCGTATTCGCCGTGGTCTCGCTCAACCTGGGCATGGAGCAGTGGTTCAGCCCGCGGGTGCAGAAGGCAATCGACAATTCCATCGTCGTCGCCGAGCGCTACGCGGCGGAGCGGCAGAACCTGCTGGGCGACGACGCGGTCGCCATCCTCAAGGGCATCGAAGCCGATCCGAATCTGATCGGCGCGGACAAGAGCGTCAACGTCGCCGTGCTGTTCCGCGATCTCGGCACGCTGACCGAAGGTCGCCGGCTGCTTGGCGCCTTCATCTTCGATTCGCACGGCACGCTGCTCGGCAGCACGCTGCAGCAGGGCAAGCTCAAGACCACCAAGCCGCCGACGCTGGACAACATCGCGGTCGCCGCCCGCGGCGGCGTGGTGTTCGACGCCAATTCCAATATCGGGGTCGAGCGCGCGCTGGTGAAATTCCGCGCGATCAACAACGCCTATCTGATGGTAGTGCGCGCGGTCGATCCGGAAGTGTTCCGCACCTTCCAGCGCTCGACCGCGGTGTCGCTCGCGTACAAGCAGATGGATCGCGACCGTGCCAAGGTCCAGCTCGCCTTCGCCGAGCTCTACGGCATGGTGTCGCTGCTGATCCTGCTGGCGGCGATCTGGCTGGGACTGTGGGCCGCGAACCGCCTGGTCAAGCCTATCTCACAGCTGATCGATGCCGCCGAACGCGTTTCCGAAGGCGATCTGCGCGCGCGCGTCACCGTCGAGCGCGACGACGACGAGGTCGGCGTTCTGGGCCATGCCTTCAACCGCATGACGGCGCAATTGCGCAGCCAGCGTAGCGAACTGGTCGATGCGAGCCACCAGATCGACGTGCGGCGGCGGTTCACCGAAGCGGTGCTGGCCGGCGTCAGCGCCGGCGTCATCGGCCTGGACGGCGAGGGCCGCATCACCATCGTCAACCGCGCCGCCGCGCGCCTGCTCAATGCCGCGCATGAAGAGATCGAAGGCCGCCATTATGCCGAGGCCGTTCCCGAGCTCGCCGGCCTGATCCGCCGCGCGCTGGCGGAGCCGATCGGGCGGGCGAGCGGGGAAGCGAGCGTCAAGCGCGGCGGCAAGGTGCGCAATCTGAGCGTCCAGGTCGACAGCGAGAAGGGCGAGGGCGAGGCCGGCTTCATCGTCACTTTCGACGACATCACCGATCTGGTCTCCGCCCAGCGCACCGCCGCCTGGGCCGACGTCGCGCGCCGCATCGCCCATGAGATCAAGAACCCGCTGACGCCGATCCAGCTTTCCGCCGAGCGCCTCAAGCGCAAATACGGCAAGGAGATCGTCACCGATCCGGAAATTTTCGCCCAGTGCACGGACACCATCATCCGCCAGGTCGGCGACATCGGCCGCATGGTCGACGAATTCTCCTCTTTCGCGCGCATGCCGGCGCCAGTGATGCGCCGGGAGAACGCGCTGGAGCTGCTGCACCAGGCGGTGTTCCTGCAGCGCGCGGCAAACGACACGATAAAATTCGACATCAAGGCGCCGTCCGAGGCGATCTATTTCGAATGCGACGGACGGCTGGTGAGCCAGGCGCTCACCAACGTGCTCAAGAATGCCGGCGAGGCGGTCGCGGCGCGCGAAGCCGCCGGCGGCGAGGAGGCCGGTCATGTCGTGGCGTCGCTGGAACTGGTCGGCGACCGCATCGCATTTCGCTCCACCGACAACGGCATCGGCCTGCCGCATGAGCAGCGCCACCGGCTGACCGAGCCCTATGTGACCACCCGCGCGAAGGGCACCGGCCTCGGGCTCGCCATCGTGCGCAAGATTGCCGAAGACCATGGCGGCGAAATCACGCTGGCCGACCGTGGCCCGGATGGCAATGGGGAGGAGCACGGCGCGATCGTGACGCTGTTCTTCCCGCTCCGGCAGAAAACGCGTGAAGTAAGTACGGACAAAAAAGGTATTGGGGATGAGCAAGAACGGATTGCTGGCAGCGCCTGAAATTCTCGTCGTCGACGACGAGGAGGACATTCGGGACCTGGTTTCGGGGATCATGCGCGACGAGGGTTTCGAGACCCGCGTCGCCGCCGACGGCGAATCCTGCATCAATGCGGTGCGCCAGCGCCGGCCGCATCTGGTGGTGCTCGACATCTGGCTGCAGGGCAGCCGGCTCGACGGCATCCAGGTGCTCGACCAGCTGAAGCGTGAGCACCCCGACATGCCCATCGTGATGATCAGCGGCCACGGCACGATCGAGACGGCGGTGTCCTCGATCAAGAAGGGCGCCTACGATTTCATCGAAAAGCCGTTCAAGGCCGATCGGCTGATCCATGTCGTCGGACGCGCGCTTGAAGCGTCCCGGCTCAAGCGTGAAGTGGCCGAACTCCGGCTCAGGGCGGGCGACGATTCCGATCTTGTCGGCTCCTCGTCGGTGATCTCGCAATTGCGCCAACTCGTGGAGAAGATCGCTCCAACCAACAGCCGCGTGCTGATCACCGGTCCCGCCGGCTCGGGCAAGGAAGTCGCCGCGCGGCTGATCCATGCCCGCTCGCGCCGCGCCGGCAACGCCTTCGTCGCGATCAACTGCGCGACCATGTCGCCCGACCGCATCGAAGTCGAGCTGTTCGGCGAAGAGAGCTCGGATGGGCCGCGCAAGGTCGGCCTGTTCGAGCTCGCTCATAACGGCACGCTGTTCCTCGACGAAGTCGCCGACATGCCGCTGGAAACCCAGGGCAAGATCCTGCGCGTGCTGGTGGAGCAGACATTCTCGCGCGTCGGCGGCACGACGCGCATCCAGGTCGACGCGCGGGTGATCTCCTCGACCACCGCCGACCTGCGCACCGAAATCGGCGCGGGAACGTTCCGCGAGGACCTCTATCACCGCCTCAACGTCGTGCCCGTGCGCTCGCCGGCGCTTTCCGAGCGGCGCGACGACATTCCGGCCCTGGTCGCCCATTTCATGAAACGGCTATCCGCCACGTCGGGCTTGCCGGTGCGCGAGATCGGCGACGATGCGATGGCGGTGCTGCAATCCCATGCCTGGCCCGGCAATGTGCGCCAGCTGCGCAACATCGTGGAGCGCCTCTTGATCCTGGCGATCGACGACGCAGCGCAGGCGATCTCGGCCGATCTGTTGCCCGCCGATCTGTCCGGCGGCGCGCCATGGGGCAGCGGCGGCAAGAGCGATCTGGTGATCTCGCTGCCGCTGCGCGAGGCGCGGGAAATCTTCGAGCGCGAGTATCTGCTGGCCCAGATAAACCGTTTCGGCGGCAACATCTCGCGCACCGCCGCCTTCATCGGCATGGAACGCTCGGCACTCCATCGCAAGCTGAAGTCGCTGGGCGTCGGACCCGCAGGCGGGCGGGAACAGATGTTCAATGCCTGAGGCGCAGCATCGCTGGCCGACACGCGCGCCCGCCGGCCGCGTCGCCTATGTCAACGGCCGCTACCTGTCGCATGGCCAGGCGGGGGTGCACATCGAGGACCGCGGACTGCAATTCGCCGATGCGATCTACGAAGTGTTCGCGGTCGCCGGCGGCCGCATCCTCGACGAGGAAGGGCATCTCGACCGGCTGGAGCGCTCCGTGGGCGAGATCGCCATGGCGATGCCGATGGCGCGCCGCGCTCTCAAATTCGTGGTGCGCGAAATCGCGCGGCGCAACGGCGTGCGCGACGGGCTTGTCTATCTGCAGGCAACGCGCGGCGCGGTTCGCCGCGATCACGCGGTTCCGCTGGCTCCGCCGCGCCCGAGCCTGATCCTGACCGCGCGCCGCCTCGATCCCGCCCAGACCGAACACAAGCAGCGCGACGGCATCAAGATCGTCACCCGGCCCGACGAGCGCTGGGCGCGCTGCGACATCAAGTCGACTTCGCTGCTGGCGAACATCCTGGCGAAGACGCAAGCCCGCGATGCCGGCGCCTATGAGGCTTGGCTCGTCGACCGCGACGGCTATGTGACCGAAGGCAGTTCAACCTCAGCCTGGATCGTCGACCGCGAAGGCCGCCTCGTGACCCGGGACCTGTCCCACGCGATCCTCCCAGGCGTCACCCGCCGGGTGATCATGGACGCTGCGGCAGCGGCGCAGATGCCCGTCGTCGAGCGCAAGTTCACCCCGGCCGAGGCGCTCGCGGCACGCGAGGCCTTCCTGTCGGCGGCAACGGCGGGCGCCATGGCCATCGTGGCGATCGACGGCAAACCGGTGGGCGATGGCAAACCCGGCCAGCTCACCCGCCGCATCCAGGAGCTCTACCGCCGCCTCGCCGAATCCCGGGCCGTCGGGGAGTAATCCCCTTCGCTATCGCAGCAAATCGGCCTATGCTCGGAATCGCTCCGGGTGGGCTGGGGCGCGACAACAATAAAAAAAGTGTATTCCGCCATGAGCGAAAAACAACAAAACCTCCAGGACACGTTCCTGAATGCGGTGCGCAAGAGCAAATCGGCGGTGACGATCTTTCTCGTCAACGGCGTGAAGCTTCAAGGGAATATCACGTGGTTCGACAATTTCTGCGTTCTGTTGCGGCGCGACGGGCAAGCCCAGCTCGTCTACAAGCACGCGATCTCGACGGTGATGCCGCTCGGTCCGATCCAGCTGATGGAGCAGGAAACGGTGCCGGCTCTGGAAAACGCCTGAGCGCTGCACCGGTGAAAGCGCGCGGCCATGCGAGCCGCCAGCGCAACCGCGCCTTCGTCATCCATATCGAGCGCAAGACACGCGAGCGCGGCGACAATCTGCGCGATGCGCAGGCGCGTCTGGCTGAAGCCGTCGGGCTGACCGCCGCCATCGGGCTTCAGATCGTCTCGCGGCGCATCGTGCCTCTGGCGCGGCCCGCGCCGGGCACTTTGATGGGCTCGGGCAAAGTCGAGGAGATCGCGGCCGAAGCGCGCGGGCTCGAGCCCGAAGTGATCGTCGTCAACGCGCAGCTCTCGCCGATCCAGCAGCGCAATCTCGAGAAGGCATGGAACACCAAGGTGCTCGACCGCACCGCGCTGATCCTGGAGATCTTCGGCGAACGGGCGCAGACACGAGAGGGTCGTCTTCAGGTCGAATTCGCACATCTTTCCTATCAACGCTCGCGGCTGGTGCGGTCATGGACCCATCTCGAGCGCCAGCGCGGCGGTTTCGGCTTTCTCGGCGGTCCGGGCGAAACCCAGATCGAGACCGACCGGCGCCAGATCGGCGAGCGGCTGGCAAAAATCCGCCGCGAGATCGAGGACGTCAAGAAAACCCGCGGCCTGCACCGTTCGGCGCGCAAGAAAGTGCCGTATCCCATCGTCGCGCTGGTCGGCTACACCAATGCCGGCAAGTCGACGCTGTTCAACGCGCTGACCAAATCCGACGTGCTGGCGAAGGATTTGCTGTTCGCCACGCTCGATCCCACCATGCGCGCGCTCAAGCTGCCGGGCGGCCGCACTGTGATCCTCTCCGACACCGTCGGCTTCATCGCCGACCTGCCGCACGAGCTGGTCGCCGCCTTCCGAGCGACGCTGGAAGAGGTGCTGGAGGCCGATGTCATCGTCCATGTCCGCGACGCCGCCCATGGCGAGAGCGAAGCGCAGAAGGCCGATGTGCTGAAGGTGCTCGCGGAGCTCGGCATCGAGACGGAGGGCGAGCGGCCCATGATCGAGCTCCTGAACAAGATCGACCTGCTGGATCCGGCCGCGCGCAAGGGCGTGCTCGCGCAGAACACCAAGCTCGGCCCGATCGCGATCTCGGCGCTGACGGGCGAGGGCGTGCCGGCCTTTCTCGCCCGCGTCGAAGCGGCGCTGGGGCAGAGCGAGACCGTATTCCAGCTCAAGCTCGACCCTGCCGACGGCGCGGGGATGGCCTGGGCCTATGCCCATGGCCGGGTGAGTGAACGCCGAGACCGCGCCGACGGGCTGCTCCTGACCGTTTCGGTAGATCCACAATCCATCGACAGGTTCCTCAACCATTTCGGGAGCAAAATCTCGCCGAAACAGGCAGTTAAACGCGGATCCTGATGTGAGCTGGCAGGCTGGGGATATGTGGACGCTTCCTGCGCCGCAGTGAGGCGGCT
>DATNNS010000421.1:0-7046 GCA_035601715.1 Rhizomicrobium sp. | reverse complement strand
AGGGCGTGGTGGACAAGGGCATTCCGACTTTCGGGATTTGCCTGGGGCATCAGATGCTGGGCCTGGCGCTGGGCGGCAAGACCAAAAAAATGGCGCAGGGCCATCACGGCGCCAATCATCCGGTGAAGGATCTGGAAACCGGCAAGGTCGAGATCGTGTCGATGAACCACGGCTTCACGGTGGACGGCGAGACGTTGCCCAGGGGCGTCCGGCAAACTCATGTCTCGCTGTTCGACGGCACCAATTGCGGGCTCCGGCTCGACGGCAAGCCGGTGTTCAGCGTGCAATACCACCCCGAAGCCTCGCCCGGCCCGATGGACTCGCATTACCTGTTCGCGCGCTTCGCGCATGCGGCCAAGGCGCGCGCCTAACGCAGCGCCTTTCTCACGACGAGCTTCAGTCCCGACCACACCTCGCTCACCGCGCAGACCTTCACGTCGACCAAGTCGGTCTTGAGCGCGCGGTTTCGGATGACGCCTTCCGTCACATCCGTGGGAATCTTCGCGGCCTGCTTGTACCAGGAGACCCAGATCGCGCCGTCGATCGTCATCGCCTTGCGGGAGCGCGGAAGCTGCTTTTCCAGTTCCGCCAGCGAAGTGACGAACAGATGCACGATCGCCGCGCCGCCCTGCGGGACCTTGCCGGTGATGGTGGCACCTTGCGGCAACGGGCCCAGCAATTTCGCGTAATCCTTGGGCGCGTTGAGCGCGAGCACCGCGGTGCCCGGCTTGATGCCGAGCTTCTTGACCAGCGGCGTGCCGGAATAGCCTGCCATCAGTCTTCCAATCGCCAGGGCGGGAAGCGGCGGTTCTCGCCGGCGTGATACAGGCACAGCCTCACGCCCGACGGATCGCTGAGCCAGGCTTCGCGCCACAGCCAGCTTTTGTCTTCCGGGTCGCTGTCGAATACGACGCCTTTTGCTTTCAGCGCGGCCACCCGCGCATCCAGATCGTCGCATTCGAAATAGATGCTCGCGCCATTCGCCGCGCCCCTCGCATCGTCGGCCAGATGCAGCGAGAACGTGTCGCTGCCGTCGCCCACTTCGAACCGCGCATAGTGGTCGTTGCGCACGATCAGCTTGAAACCGAGCGTCTGGTAAAATGCGATCGAGCGCGCGAGGTCGCGCGCCGGCGCTGTCACCTGATTGAGCCGCATGGTTGCCTCCCCGCGCATCCTAGCGGCCGGCGGGGAGGCATTCCATGTCAGCGATTGTCAACTTGCGCGCGCACGCAGGCGAGCCCGAACCGCGAGATGCGGTAGGGCTTGCCGCCATGGCTATAGATCAGTCCGCGCCGCTTCAGCCGCTGGAACAGGCCGAGCGTGCAGTCCATCAACCGGTATCCGTCCCGGCTATAGCAGTCGACCGCCACGATGCGGCCGTCCTGGCGCACATGCTGGATGAGCCCGCCCTGCGCCAAAACGTGCAGGACACGTTGCTCCAGTTTGGAGATGTTCACGGAAATCGTCTTTCATCGCGCTGAACTCCGCGGCTCCGGCGGCGCAAGCAAATGCTTGCGCGCAAGAGCGCGTGACCAGGCCCGCGACGAAGCGCGGGCAATCAGCGGATGGCGGCAATCTCTGACATAATTCCCCTGCGGGACAGATGAACGGCGCGGTTTCTATCGAGCGCCGCGAAAACGGTCAAGATCAGCGCTTCAGTTCGAGCACGTCGAACGTCGATTCCTGGACGGGATAGGGAAACTCCACGCGCGCATGGCCGGGGCCGATGGCGGTGAGCACGCCGACGGCGTCGTCGGGCGTCGCGTCCGCGCCGGCCGAAGCGCCGCTGCCGGAATAGCGGCGCGGCGACTCGCCCTTGACGGTGTTGGCGCCGAGCAGCACCAGCCCGCCGGACTGGTCGGGATAGAGCCAGCCGCTGACGCGCTGCGAGCCGGATGTCTTCTCGAAGAACAGATGGCCGCCGCGGTCGGAGATGCGGCAGTTGAACCAGCCATAGACCACCGACGGCGTCATGCCGCCGAGCTTGATGGTGCGGCAGCGCCACTGGCCGCGCGCCTCGCCTTCGGACATCGGCTGCGACGCGGGATCGAGCACCTCATGGATCGTGGCCATGTCGGGGCCGGCGGACGCTTCCTGCATCCCCTTCTCTTTGGACTCCTGCAGTTGCCCGAGACGCTGGGCGTCGCGCGGGCTCGCCGTGTCCTGCCAGCCGGCCATGGCCGCCGTCGCGGCGAGCGCGAAGGACGACGCGAGAAGCAATACTTTATGCAGGCGCATGAACTTTCTCCCCGGACTCTTCGCCTTCGCCGGCGGCGACATAGGACGCCAGCTCGGTCGAAGACGGCATGGAAACGATGTTGAAACCGGCATCGACGAAATGGATTCCGCCGGTAACGCCCGACGACATGTCGCTGAGCAGATAAACCGCGGCGTGGCCGACATGCTCGTGCTCGATGGTCTTGCGCAACGGACTGTGATGCTTGTTCCAGCGGAACACCGAGCGCGACTCGCTGATCACCGAACCGGCCAGCGTGCGCATCGGCCCGGCCGAGATCGCGTTGACGCGGATGCCGTCGCGGCCCAGATCGGCGGCGAGATAGCGCACGCTCGCTTCGAGGCCGGCCTTGGCGACGCCCATCACATTGTAGTTCGGCGTGACCTTTTGCGAACCCAGATAGGTCAGCGTCAGCAGCGCGCCGCCCGGCTTCATCAGCTTGAGCGCGCGCTGGGCGACGGCGGTGAAGGAATAGCAGGAGATCGACAGCGAGCTGACGAAGTTCTTGCGGCTGGTCTCGACGTAGCGGCCCTTGAGCTCGGCGCGGTCGGAGAACGCCACCGCATGGACCACGAAATCGATGCCGCCCCAGGCGCGCCGGAGCGTATCGAACACCGCGTCGATCTGGGCGTCGTCTTCCACGTCGCAGGGCATCATGATCTGCGACTTGATGGACCCGGCCAGCGGCTTCAGGCGCCTGAGCTGCGCGTCGCCCTGATAGGTGAAGGCGACGTCGCCGCCCTGGGCGTGGATCGCGCGCGCGATGCCCCAGGCGATGGAGTGGTCGTTGGCGACGCCCATCACCAGCCCGCGCCGGCCTTTCATCAATTGGCCTTCAGCCATGCTTCGCCTGTCCCGGGTTGAAACACATCGCAGGCCTCCGCGGAGAACTCCTGCAAGGGTTGTGCGCTCGTCTTAGGCGTCGGCGCGCTGGAAGACCAGCGTCGCATTGGTGCCGCCGAAGCCGAAGCTGTTGGAGAGGGCGCGCGAAATCTTCGCGTTGTCGATCCGCGAGCGCACGATCGGCGCGTCGGCGACCTCGGGGTCGATCTCCTCGATATTGGCGCTTTCGGCGATGAAGCCGTTGTTCATCTGCAGGATGGAATAGATCGCCTCCTGCGCGCCGGTGGCGCCCAGCGAATGGCCGGTCAGCGATTTGGTCGAATTGACCGGCGGGATGCGGTTGCCGAACACTTCGCGCAGCGCCTGGATCTCGGTCACGTCGCCCACCGGCGTCGAGGTGCCGTGGGCGTTGATGTAGTCGATATCGCCTTTGACGGTGGCCATCGCCTGCTTCATGCAGCGCACCGCGCCCTCGCCCGACGGCGCCACCATGTCGTGGCCGTCGCTGGTCGCGCCATAGCCCACGAGCTCGGCATAGATCTTGGCGCCGCGCGCTTTGGCATGCTCCCATTCCTCGAGCACGACCACCGCGCCGCCGCCCGCGATGACGAAGCCGTCGCGGTTCTTGTCGAAGGCGCGGCTGGCCTTGGCCGGCGTGTCGTTGTATTTCGTCGACATCGCGCCCATCGCGTCGAACAGGCAGGACAGCGTCCAGTCCAGTTCCTCGCCGCCGCCGGCGAAGACGATGTCCTGCTTGCCCCACTGGATCATCTCGGCCGCGTTGCCGATGCAATGGGCGCTGGTGGCGCAGGCCGAGCTGATCGAATAATTGACGCCCTTGATCTTGAACCAGGTCGACAGCACCGCCGAGCAGGTCGACGACATCGCCTTGGGCACCGCGAACGGCCCGATGCGCCGCGGGCTCTTGTTCTCGCGCGTGATGTCGACCGCGGCCACGATGTTGCGCACCGACGGCCCGCCGGAACCCACGATCAGCCCGGTGCGCTCGTTGACGATGTCTTTCTCCTCGAGCCCGGAATCGCGCAGCGCCTGCTCCATCGCGATGAACGCGTAGGCCGCCGTGTCGCCCATGAAGCGCTTGGCGCGGCGGTCGACCAGGGCATCGAGATCGATGACGGGGGCGCCCGCGACCTGGCTCTTGAAGCCCATTTCCTTGTGCTTGTCGGAGAAGGTGATTCCCGACTTCGCCTCACGCAGCGAGGCCATCACTTCCTGTGTGCTGTTGCCGATAGGCGAAACGATGCCCATGCCGGTGACGGCGACGCGCCTCATGGCAAGCCTCCCTTGATTGCGAATGACGGCATCACGCCCGCGCGGCCGCGGCGGCGGCCTGTTCGTCGGTGACGAGGCCGACCTTCAAATCCTTCACTTCGTAGATCTGCTTGCCGTCGACTTTCACAATTCCGTCCGCGATGCCCAGCACCAGCTTGCGCAAGATCACGCGCTTCATGTCGATGTAATAGCTGACCTTCTTGGCGGTCGGCAGGATCATGCCGGTGAACTTCACTTCGCCGACGCCGAGCGCGCGGCCGCGGCCGAGGCCGCCCATCCATCCCAGGAAGAACCCGACGAGCTGCCACAGCGCGTCCAGCGGCAGGCAACCCGGCATGACGGGATCGCCGAGGAAATGGCATTTGAAGAACCACAGATCGGGATCGATATCGAGTTCGGCGTGGATTTCGCCCTTGTCGGCGCTGCCCCCCGTGGCGGAGATGTTCAGGATGCGGTCCATCATCAGCATCGGCGGCATGGGCAGCTTGGCGTTGCCCTCCCCGAACAGCTCGCCGCGGGCGCAAGACAGCAGGCCCTGCAGGTCGAAGCTCGATTGGCGTCCCAACATGACTGCACCGTCCTCGCGTTTCCGGCCGGTTCGACCGGCGTGCATTTTTTAGAAGCGTTCTAACTCGGGATGGGTTAGCATGACACTCTAGCAAACTTGGCCCCGGTACGGCAGCGGCGCAAGGCCAGGGCTGGAACCGTGCAAAAGCCGAAAAACATGTGTGTGACGGGTATGGCGAGCAAGAAAACTTCAAAGGCGGCGGGCGAACGGCTCCGGCAGGCGGGCTTGCGGCCCACACGGCAGCGCGTGGCGCTGGCGGGGCTCCTGTTCCGCCATGGCGACCGGCACCTGACGGCCGAATCGCTGTTCGAGGAAGCCGCCAAGGCCGGCCACGCGCTGTCGCTCGCGACCGTTTACAACACGCTCAACCAGTTCACCGCGGCCGGCATCCTGCGCCAGGTCGCGGTCGATGCCGAGCGCTCCTACTTCGACACCAATACCGGCGACCACCAGCATTTCTACTGCGAGGACGACGGCATGCTGTTCGACATTCCCGGCGAGGCCATCGCGGTCGCGGGCGTGCCCAGCCCGCCCAGGGGCATGGAAGTCGACCGGGTCGACGTCGTGGTGCGGATCAAGCGGGCGTAAATTTCAGTTTTGAATGATTCTAAATTGTTGACACGGCCCTCGGGCGGCGTCATGGTTAGCGCAGTCCGCACAGCAAGGAGAAAAAATGGCACATCTCAAAGGCTCCAAGACGGCGCAGAACCTCAAGGACGCGTTCGCCGGCGAAAGCCAGGCCAACCGCCGCTACCTCTATTTCGCGCAGAAGGCCGATGTCGAAGGCTATAACGACGTCTCCGCGGTGTTCCGCTCGACCGCGGAAGGCGAGACCGGTCATGCCCACGGCCATCTCGAATTCCTTGAAGTCGTCGGCGATCCGGCGACCGGCGAGCCGATCGGCGCCACCGACTTGAATCTCAAGGCCGCCATCGCGGGCGAGACCCACGAATACACCGACATGTATCCGGGCATGGCCAAGACCGCGCGCGGCGAAGGCTTCGACGAGATTGCCGACTGGTTCGAGACGCTGGCCAAGGCCGAGAAAAGCCACGCCGGCCGGTTCCAGAGGGCGCTGGACAGCCTGGGGAAATAAACAACTGTCATCCCCGGCGAGCATCGCGCGACAGCGCAATGTGAGGGAAGGGGACCCAGGTGGCGACCGCGATCGTCGTCTCAAGAGGCATGCACGGAACGGTGCAACCTTTCGACAATACATTTGTCATCACTACCTGGGTCCCCTTCCCTCGCGCGAAAGCGCGCTCGCCGGGGATGACAAGGATTTTCTTGAATGTCCCAAGAAGGCAGCCTCGACGCCCCGACCCGCGAGATCATCGCGTGGCGCGATCCGGATTTCACCGATGCGGTGAAGCTCGACGCCGAGATGCGGCGCATCTTCGACATCTGCCATGGCTGCCGGCGCTGCTTCAATCTGTGCGATTCCTTTCCGCGCCTGTTCGAGCTGATCGACAACGGCCCGACCGGCGAGCTCGACGGCGTCAAGAGCGAGGATTTTCCGCAAGTCGTCGAGGCGTGCACGCTGTGCGACATGTGCTTCATGACGAAGTGCCCTTACGTGCCGCCGCATCCGTTCAATGTCGATTTCCCGCATTTGATGCTGCGCTACCGCGCCGCCGAGCTGAAAGCCGGCAAGTCGAACTTCACCCAGCGGCAATTGGCGGAGATGGACCGCAACGGCCGCCTCGCCGTGCCGCTCTCGCCGGTGGTGAATTGGGCGTCGGACACGTCGAACACGCTGACGCGGCCGGCGATGGAAGCGGTCACCGGCATCGCGCGCGACGCCCCGCTGCCGAAATTCGCCAGCCAGACGTTCCTGCGAAGCGACAAGGCCAATCCCATCGCACCCAACACCAGCGCGCCGGCGTTCGGCCGGCGCAAGGCCGCGCTCTACGCCACCTGCTTCGTCAACTACAACAAGCCCGACACCGGCATGGCGGCGCGCGCGGTGCTCAACCATATCGGGGTGGAGACGCGCAGCGTCTATCCCGGCTGCTGCGGCATGCCGTTCCTGGAACAGGCCGAGCTGAGCCGCGTGGCGCAGAACGCCGCCAAGGTATCCAAGGAGCTCTGCAAGCTGATCGACGA
>DATNNS010000420.1:0-3688 GCA_035601715.1 Rhizomicrobium sp. | reverse complement strand
GATGCGCTCGGCACGGTGGAGCACCCGGCGGGCGACAAGGCGCCGCGAAAATCCTAGTGGACGACCGCGGCGAGCTTGCTGAAAAATTCCGTCTCGACGTTCTGGCCGAGCAGATTGACGGCCGCGACGATGGCGATCGACAGAAAGCCGGCGATCATCGCGTATTCGATCGCCGTCGCGCCGCCGCGATCGGCGAAGAAGGCCTTCAGAGCAGATCGCGCAACATGGGGATGAGCGGCAGGTCTGCCGCCGGCATCGGATAAGACAGCAGATCGCGCGCCTTCACCCATTTGAGAGCCGTATGCTCGAGCGCCTGCACCGTCCCCTCCCAGCGCCGGCACAGATAGAGCGGCATCAGGAGATGGAAGTCCGTATAGCTGTGCGAGGCGAAGGCAAAAGGCGCGAGGCAGGCTTCCTTGACCGTGATGCCGAGCTCTTCCTTGAGCTCGCGGATCAGCGTCTGCTCCGGCCGTTCGCCCGTCTCGATCTTGCCGCCAGGAAATTCCCATAGACCCGCCATGCTCTTGCCCGGCGGCCGCTCCGCGATGAGCACACGTCCGTCGGGATCGATCAGCGCACAGGCCGCCACGATAACAAGGGGGAGATTAATAGCTTCCAAATCCGGGAACCCTGTTTAAGGCGTGATTAACGCTTCGCTTAAAACAAAGGTCGAACTTCAGCTGCGATACGACCCGTTGATGTCGATATAGCCGTGGGTGAGATCGCAGGTCCACATCCGCGCGACGCCTTTGCCCAAACCGAGATCGACGGCGATCTGCACCTCGCGGCCTGACACGGCCTTGGTCGCAGCCGCTTCGTTGTATTTTGCGGCGCGCGCGCCGTTCTCGGCGAGGAGCTGATTGCCGAACGAGATCTTCAGCTTGTCGCGGTCCGCTTTCTCGCCGGCCTTGCCCACCGCCATAACCACCCGGCCCCAGTTGGCATCGCCGCCGGCGATCGCGGTCTTGACCAGCGGCGAATTGGCGATCGAAAGCGCGATGCGTTTGGCCGCCTCGTCGCTCTCTGCGCCTGTCACGTCGATCCTGATCAACTTCTGCGCGCCCTCGCCGTCGCGCACGACCTGCAGCGCGAGATCGAGAAGCACGGCGTCGAGCTTGCGCTTGAAATCGGCAATCCGCTTGTCGCTGACGCGGGAGATGGCGGCATGCTTGGCGCCCTTGCCCGTGGCGAACAGCAGCAGCGTGTCGCTGGTGGAGGTGTCGCTGTCGACGGTGATCGCATTGAACGATCCCTTCACGCCGTCCGACAGCAGTTCCTGCAACACCGCCGCCGGCAATGTCGCGTCGGTGAAGACGAAAGCGAGCATCGTCGCCATGTCGGGCGCGATCATGCCCGAGCCCTTGGCGATGCCGTTGATGGTGACGCGCTTGCCGTCGATCTCGGCGGACGCGGTCGCGAGCTTCGGAAACGTGTCGGTCGTCATGATCGCTTCGGCCGCCGCGCGCCAGCCGCCGGCAGCGCCGCTCTGCGCCAATCCGGACAGGATGCGCACGATGCGGTCGGCGGGAAGCGGTTCGCCGATCACGCCGGTGGAAGCGAGCATGATGTCGCGGGCTGCGCAGCCGATGGCGTCCGCCGCGGCGTTGGCAACGGCCTGCACGCCCGCCAGCCCGGCCTTGCCGGTGAATGCATTGGCGTTGCCGCTGTTGACCACGAGCGCGCGGGCGCTGCCCGATTTGAGCTGCAACCGGCACCAGTCAACCGGCGCCGAGGCGGTCTTGGACCTGGTGAAGACGCCGGCGGCCTGGGTGCCGGGCGCCAGGGTGACCATCAGGACGTCCGTGCGGCCCTTGTAGCGCACGCCGGCCTCACCCGTGGCGAGGCGTATGCCGGCCAGCGGCGGCGGCTTGGTGAAGCTCTTGGGCGCCAGCGGCGAGACGGCCGCTTTCCCGGCGGACTCCGCCTTCTGCCCCTTCGCCATGCTGTTCCCCTGAATTCGGCCCCGAGAGATTGGGCGGCGCGATTAGGCCGAAATATCCTGAATTGACAAGGGGGAAGGCCGTTCTTATCTCTCCGACGCGCCATCCGGGTCGTTCGCCGCCCCGGAGCGGTTGCGTATTCGCCGGGATGGCCCTGCGAGGCCACCGGTGTCCAGAGGAATTCATGCTCGGCCTTGAACGTTTCTTCGGTTCCGCCAACGAACGGAAACTCCGTCCGATGTGGAAGCGCGTCGCTTCCATCAATGCGCTGGAGCCGAAATTCCAGGCCATGACCGACGACGCGCTGCGCGGCCAGACCGCGCTGTTCCGCGAGCGCCTCGCCAAGGGCGAGACCTTGGACGAGCTTCTGCCCGAGGCTTTCGCGGTGGTGCGCGAGGCAGCCAAGCGCACGCTCGGCCAACGCCATTTCGACGTGCAGCTTGTGGGCGGCATGGTGCTGCATGGCGGCAACATCGCCGAGATGAAGACCGGCGAAGGCAAGACCCTGGTCGCCACCCTGGCAGTCTACCTGAACGCGCTCGCCGGCGAAGGCGTGCACGTCGTCACGGTGAACGACTATCTCGCCCACCGCGACGCCGACTGGATGGGGCAAGTCTACAAATTTCTCGGCCTCACCACCGGCTGCATCGTGCACGGACTGACCGACGACCAGCGCAAGGAAGCCTATGCCGCGGATGTGACGTACGGCACCAACAACGAATTCGGCTTCGACTATCTGCGCGACAACATGAAATATTCGCGCGCCACGATGGTGCAGCGCCCACATTCCTACGCCATCGTCGACGAAGTGGATTCCATCCTGGTCGACGAAGCGCGCACGCCGCTGATCATCTCCGGGCCGACGGAGGACCAGAGCGAGGTCTATCGCGCCGTCGACGTGCTGATTCCCAAGATGGAAAAGGGCGACTACGACCTCGACGAGAAGCAGAAGAACGTCACGCTGACGGAGGCCGGCAACGAGCGCATGGTGGGCTGGCTGCGCGAGGCGGGGCTCTTGGAGACCGGCGATCTCTACGACACCGAAAACATCACCATGCTGCATCACGTCAACCAGGCGCTGAAGGCCCACAAGTTGTTCCTGCGCGACCGCGACTACATCGTGAAGGACGGCAAGGTCATCATCATCGACGAGTTCACCGGCCGCATGATGGAAGGCCGGCGCTATTCCGAAGGCCTGCACCAGGCGCTCGAGGCCAAGGAGCAGACGACGATCCAGCCGGAAAACGTCACGCTGTCCTCGATCACCTTCCAGAACTATTTCCGCCTTTACGACAAGCTCGCGGGCATGACCGGCACGGCGATGACCGAAGCGGCCGAGTTCATGGACATCTACAAGCTCGACGTCCTGGAAGTCCCAACCAACAAGCCGCTGGTGCGCGTCGATGCCGACGACGAGGTCTATCGCACTGTCGACGAGAAGAACAACGCGATCATCAAGCTGATCGAGGAATGCCGTACCCGCAACCAGCCCGTGCTGGTCGGCACCACCTCGATCGAGAAGTCGGAGCTGCTGTCGGAGCTGTTGAAGGCGCGCAAGATCAAGCACAACGTGCTGAACGCGCGCTTTCACGAACAGGAAGCGTCCATCGTGGCGCAGGCCGGGCGTCCCGGCACCGTCACCATCGCCACCAACATGGCCGGCCGCGGCACCGACATCCAGCTCGGCGGCAACCTCGACATGCGGATGATGAAATGGCGCCAGGAGCAGACCGCCCTCGGCGTCGAGA
>DATNNS010000419.1:0-26967 GCA_035601715.1 Rhizomicrobium sp. | reverse complement strand
CGCTTCACCGGCGTCGGTGAACGCGAGCCACGCCCTGGGAAAAGTGACGTCGGCGAAACGCAAGTCCAGGCTCGCACCGTCACGCCGAAGCGCGCGCAAGCCGCCGCGAGCGAGCTTGCGCGTCACCAGTTTGTCGCCGCCAATGCGCGCCAGATAGAGCGAGCCGTCCGCTTCGTTTTGCATCAGTCCGGCGCGCGCATCCGCCGACAGCGCAGCCGCACCGGCGCGAAAGCCCGGATGGTCGAGCACGAGCCGGCTTTCCAG
This sequence comes from Rhizomicrobium sp., assembly GCA_035601715.1. Taxonomy (GTDB): domain Bacteria; phylum Pseudomonadota; class Alphaproteobacteria; order Micropepsales; family Micropepsaceae; genus Rhizomicrobium. The sequence goes on along the minus strand of DATNNS010000419.1, from coordinate 26,703 downwards.
CGCCGCCATGTCGAGCGCGCCGGCGCGATGGCCGAACAGCAGCACGTTCAGCCCCACCAGAACCGCGATGCCGCCGACCGAGCCGAGCAGATAAAGCAGATTCATCGAACACCCCTGCCGCGCTTGGCGGCCTCGCGGTTATGCCGTAATCAAGGCGCGGGGAAAAGCTTGGAGCGTGGGGGCGCATGACGGGGCGGTTTCGGGTTGTCCGACTTTTGCTGATCGTGCCCTATCTCGCGCTGATCTGGGTGCCGTTCTACAACCGCGCGCTGCCGGCTTTCGCCGGCATCCCCTTCTTCTACTGGTACCAGTTGCTCTGGATCCCGCTGAGCGCGGCGGTCCTCGGCGTCGTCTATCTGGCCGAGCGCAGCGCGTGACGCCCATCGACGCAACGGCGCTGTCGGTCTTCTTCGTGCTCTTCGCGCTGGTCACGGTGCTGGGCTTTTTCGCCTCGCGCTGGCGCCGCGGCGATCTCAGCCAGCTGCACGAATGGGGCTTGGGTGGGCGGCGCTTCGGCAGCGTGGTCGTCTGGTTCCTGCTCGGCGGCGATCTCTATACCGCCTACACCTTCATCGCCGTGCCCACCGCACTGTCGGTGGCGGGCGCGGCTGGCTTCTTCGCGGTGCCCTATACCATCTTCGTCTATCCCATGATGTTTGCGATATTTCCGAGACTCTGGGCGGTTTCGCGCGCCAAAGGCTATGTGACGGCGGCCGATTTCGTGCGCGGCCGTTTCGGAAGCTCCACGCTCGCGCTCGCCGTAGCCCTGACCGGCATCGTGGCGACCATGCCCTATATCGCGCTGCAACTCGTGGGCATGGAAGTGGTCCTGGCAGGGCTTGGCATCCACGGCGAATGGCCGCTGATCATCGCGTTTGTGATCCTGGCCGCCTACACCTATGCCAGCGGCTTGCGCGCGCCCGCGATGATCGCGGTTATCAAGGACGCGCTTATCTACATTACCGTGATCGCGGCCGTCATCGTCATCCCCCTGGCGCTGGGCGGCTTCGGAAAGATCTTCGCCGCCGTCGACGTCAAATCCCTGCTGCTCGCCGCGCCCGCGCCCGGCAATCTGGGAGCACAGTCGGCCTATATCACGCTTGCCATCGGTTCGGCGCTCGCGCTGTTCCTCTATCCGCATGCGGTCACCGGCGTGCTCAGCGCGTCCAGCGGGCACGTCATCAAGCGCAACGCGATGGCGTTGCCGGCCTATTCCATCGCGCTCGGGCTCATCGCGCTGCTGGGCTACATGGCGATCGCCGCCGATGTGAAACACAACCCGGCCTATGCGGCCGACTTCAAGATCTACGGCGCGAATTTCACCGTGCCGGCGCTGTTCCTGTCGATGTTTCCCAAATGGTTCGTGGGCGTCGCCTTCGCGGCCATCGCGATCGGCGCGCTGGTGCCGGCCGCGATCATGTCGATCGCCTGCGCCAACATGTTCACCCGCAACATCTACCGCGAATATATCGATCCCCATTGCGACGCCGCGCGCGAGTGCCAAGTCGCCCGCATCGCCTCGCTGGTGGTCAAGCTGGGCGCGCTGCTTTTCATCATCGAACTGCCCAACCAGGCGATCGAGCTGCAATTGCTGGGCGGCATCATCATCATCCAGACGCTGCCGGCCGTGCTGATCGGGCTCTACACCCGCTGGCTGCATCCCTACGCGCTGCTCGCCGGCTGGGCGGCGGGCATCGGCAGCGGCGTGTGGATGGCGGCGGCGCTCAACTTCACCAAATCGATCTACGCGCTGCACATCTTCGGCGTGACGGTGCCGTGCTATGCCGCGCTGTCGTCGCTGTTGCTGAACATCGCCGTGAGCGCGGCGCTGAGCCTGGTGTTCAACGCGCTGGCGAAAGCTCCTCGCACGGATGCCACGACTGCGGCGGATTATATCTAAAACTCAGCCGAACCGGCCCGTGATGTACTCTTCCGTGCGCTTGTTCTTGGGCGCGGTGAAAACCTGGTCGGTGGGTCCGAATTCGACCAGTTCGCCCAGGAACATGAAGCCGGTGTAGTCCGAGGCGCGGCTCGCCTGCTGCATGTTGTGGGTGACCATGACGATCATGTAGTCGTTGGAAAGTTCGTCGATCAGCTCCTCGATCTTCGCCGTGGAGATCGGATCGAGCGCCGAGCAGGGCTCGTCGAGCAGGATCACTTCCGGCTTGGTCGCCACGGTGCGCGCGATGCATAGCCGCTGCTGCTGGCCGCCCGAGAGACTCAAACCGGATTCGCGCAGCTTGTCCTTCACTTCGCCCCAAAGCGCCGCGCGCTGCAGCGCGCTTTCGACGCGGCCGTCGAGCTCGGATTTCGGCATGCGCTCATAGAGCTTTATGCCGAACGCGATGTTGTCGTAGATCGTCATCGGGAACGGCGTCGGCTTCTGGAACACCATGCCGATCTTGGCGCGCAGCAGATTGAGATCCTGGTTGTTGTTGAGGATGTTCTCGCCGTCGAGCAGCACTTCGCCCTTGGCATACTGGTTGGGATAGAGCTCGTAGATCCGGTTCAGCACGCGCAGCAGGGTCGATTTCCCGCAGCCCGAGGGGCCGATGAACGCCGTCACCTTGCGATCGTAGAGCGGCAGCGAGATGTTCTTGAGCGCCTTGTTCTTGCCGTAGAAGAACGACAGATCGCGGATCGCGATGCGCACCTTCTCGTCGACTTTGGTCATGTCATTCATGGTCATCTCTGCCTGGATTCGATCAGCCGCGCGATGATGCTGAGCGTCAGCACCGTCAGCGTAATGAGCAACGCACCCGCCCAGGCGAGCCGGTGCCAGTCGTCATAGGCGGAGTTGGCGAAGCTGAAGATTACCGCCGGCAGGCTCGCCATCGGCGCGTTGAAATTGTTGGACCAGAACTGGTTGTTGAGCGCGGTGAAGAGCAGCGGCGCGGTCTCGCCCGAGATGCGCGCGACGGCGAGCAGCACGCCGGTGACGATGCCGGCGCGCGCCGCCCGCCAGGTCACCGCGCGGATCGCGATGGCGCGCGGCGCGCCGATGGAGGCGGCCGCCTCGCGCAGCGTGTTGGGCACCAGGAGCAGCATGTTCTCGGTGGTGCGCACCACGACGGGGATGACGATCACCGCCAGCGCCGCCATGCCTGCCCAGGCCGAGAAATGACCCATGCGCACGACCAGCAATTCGTAGATGAACAGGCCGATGATGATCGAGGGCGCACTGAGCAGGATATCGTTGACGAAGCGCACAACGAAAGCGATCCAGGTGTGGCGGCCATATTCGGCGAGATAGGTGCCGGCGAAAATTCCGATGGGGGTTCCGACGACGACAGCCACCGCGCTCATCAGCACGCTGCCGGCGATGGCGTTGGCGAGGCCGCCGGCCGAGCCCGGCGCCGGCGTGGTCTCGGTGAACAGCGTCGGCGACAATCCCGCCACGCCGTTCATCAAAAGCGCACCCAGGATGAGCGCGAGCGCCGCAATGCCGATGGCGGCCGCGCTGACCGACAACAGCAGGAACAAGCGGTTGACGAGGCGACGGCGGGCGTAGATCGCGCGGTTCACAGCGATTTGCCTCCCGAGCGCCGTTCCATGCCGCGCAGCATCAGCTGCGCCGCGGCAAGCACGATGAAGGTGATGCCGAACAGGATAAGGCCGAGCGCGATCAGCGAAGAGACATAGAGATCGCCCAGCGCTTCGGTGAATTCGTTGGCGATGGAGGCCGAGATCGTGGTGGCGGGCGCGAACAGCGATTCGTTGATGTGATGGGCATTACCGATCACGAAGGTGACGGCCATGGTCTCGCCCAGCGCCCGGCCAAGCGCGAGCATGGCGCCGCCCACCACGCCCGAGCGCGCGAACGGCAGCACGATGCGCCACATCACTTCCCAGGTGGTGCTGCCGATGCCGTAAGCGGCTTCCTTCAGCATCGGCGGCACGGTTTCAAACACATCGCGGGTCACCGCCGAGATGAACGGCAGGATCATGATGGAAAGGATCAGCGACGCGGTGAACATGCCGATGCCGTAGGGCGGGCCTTCGAACAGGTCCTGCAGCACCGGAATATTCGCCAGCGCGTCGATGATCCCGGGCTGGATGTGCTGCTGGAAATAGGGCGCGAAGATGAAAAAACCCCAGATGCCGTAAATGATGCTGGGAATGCCGGCGAGCAGTTCGATGGCCGTGCCGATCGGCCGTTTGAGCGGGCGCGGACATAGCTCGGTCAGGAAGATGGCGATGCCGATCCCAACCGGAACCGCGACCAGCATGGCGAGCGCGGAAGTGACGACGGTGCCGTAGATCGCCGGCAGCGCGCCAAATTTCTCGGTGACCGGATTCCAGACGCTGGAGGTGAGAAAGCCCAATCCGAACGTGCTCAAGGCGAGCCAGGAGCCCTGGATCAGCGCGATCATGATGCCGATGAAGATCGCGACCACCAGCAGCGCGGCCGCCAGCGTGAAGACGCGGAAGCGCGCATCGCTGCGCCCGAACCGGCGGAGCGCCGCGGCACGCGTGGGGGCGACGATATTCTCGGACAAGGCGAAGTCGACCATCAGATTGCCAACTGGTTTTAGACGAAATGGGGGGCCGATGGCGCGTCGGCCCCCCAACTTTTTTCAGTTCCGTGCGGCGATCAGGGAACTGCGGCGGCGCTGATATTGGTGTGCCAGCTCTTGTCGACAGCCTGAACCGTCGACGCGGGCAGCGGCACGTAATCCAGGCTTTCCGCCAGACTACCGCCGCTCGCATAGGCCCATTTGAAGAACGTGAGCACTTCCTTGGTCCGTGACGCATCGGCGGGCTGCTTATAGACGAGAATGAAGGTCGCGCCCGCGATCGGCCAGGCGGCCGGATTGGCCTGGTCGGTGAGCACCACATAGAAGCCCGGCGCGTGCGCCCAGTCGGCGTTGGCGGCGGCTGCCTGGAACGCGTCGGCGGTGGGTTCCACCGCCTTGCCCGCCTTGTTGATCATGCGGACATAAGTGAGCTTGTTTTGCTTGGCATAGGCGTATTCGACATAGCCGATCGAGCCGGAGGTCTGCTTGACGTTGCCGGCAACGCCTTCATTGCCCTTGGCGCCGACGCCGGTGGGCCATTCCACCGCGGTGGCGGCGCCGACATTGGAAGCCCAGCCCGGGCTCTTCTTGGACAGATAGTCGGTGAAGATGAAGCTGGTGCCCGATCCGTCGGAGCGGTGCACCACCGCGATCGCCTGGTTCGGCAGATTGACCGACGGATTGAGCGCCTTGATCTCGCCGTCGTTCCAGTTCTTCACCTTGCCCATGAAGATGTCGGCGAGGACGCCGCCGCTGAGCACGATCTGTCCCGGCTGCACGCCGGCGATGTTCACGACGGGCACAACGCCGCCGATGACGGTGGGAAACTGCGTGAGGCCGGCCGCATCGAGCTCGCCCGGCGACAGCGGCTTGTCGGACGCGCCGAAGTCGACCGTCTTGGCCTTGATCTGCGCGATGCCGCCGCCCGAGCCGATGGATTGATAATTGAGCCCGATGCCGGTCTTGGCCTTATAAGCTTCGGCCCATTTGGCGTAGATCGGATAGGGAAAGGTGGCGCCGGCGCCGGAAATATCGGCGGCGGACGCGGCCGTGACGAGCAGGCCCGCGGCAGTGCCGACGGCCAATCCGATCAGGCGATTGAGAATAGGCTTCATGGAGTTCCTCTCGCGAAATTAGGTCAAGTCCCGGCCGAGACCGTCCGCGATGGTCGTGGGACGTGGCCCCGAACACACCCCTCGCAACGTTGGCCGAGGCCGATAAGGGCGCGCCTTGGTCAAAGGTCCATCACAGTTACACGAAGCTTTTGTGACAGCCGCCAGACGGTGCTCCAAGCCATTGAACGGCAAAAGAAAAAGACTGCGGACCGAGTCCGCAGTCTTTGTCGCAACCAGCGAAATTCAGCGACCGGCGCTGAGCGAAACATCGAAGGTTTCACCTTGGTCGTTGGTCACCGACCAGCTGTCGCCAACATTGTGTTTGGAGAGTGGCGAGCAGGACGTGCCGGCGCCCGGCGCGTTGGGCGGAAGCTTGGGGGTCAGGCAGATCGTATTGCCGCCGTCCTTCGTCATCCAGGCGCCGCCATAGGAAACGGGTTGGCCCTTCGCGTCCATCGCCCTGGCCGTATAGGTCATGTCCTGGTTGAACAGCAGCGTGGCGGACGCGCCGGTCTTGTGGCTCTTGGTCATCACCGTGTTGCCATAGGTGTTGGCCATGAGATCGTCGGCATAGGCGGCCGAACTGGCCACGACGAACGCGCAGCCGAGCGCGATGGTGCGGAAACGCATGAAATCCTCCCTTGATTTTTTTAGGTGCCGCCCGGAACCGTGCGGTTCCCCACATTAACCTTTTTCCCGCCAAACCCAACCCGGTTAACATTTCGCAAGGAAGCCTAAGGTTAAAGTGCCCTTTTTGGGGAGTGGCCGTGCTCGCGCGCGCCGGAAAATTGCTGTTTGGCCTGGGCGCGCTCGCCATCGGCGGCGCGTCGCTGACCGATAGCGCGCTCCACGGAAAACTGATGTTTTTCTCGCCCTATCTGCTGGGCGCGCTGGGCCTTGTCGGACTCATCCTGTTGATGCTGGGCCTGCTGGAAGCGCGCGGCCGCGCCAAGGCGCTCGCCGCCAGCGAAGGCGAACTGCGCACGCTCGCTGCCAAGCTCGAAGCCTCGCTCACCACCGTTTCGGCGATGAACGCGCGGCTGCATGAAAGCGAAGTGCGCTACAAAGGCCTGGTCGACAGCCAAGGCGATGCCATCGTGCGCCGCGCACCCGACAGCCGGCTCACTTACGCCAACGACGCGTTCTTCCGTCTGTTCGGGCTCTCGCCGCAAACCGCCATCGGCCAGCCTTTCGCGCCGGAGCTTCATCCCGACAGCCGCGCGCCGATCTTCGGTTCCTTCGCCGGACTCGAGACCGGACGCGCCCGCGTCCGGTACGATCAGCATGTGCGGACAGCCTATGGCTGGCGCTGGATCGCGTGGGAAGATTACGCGGTGCGCGACGCCGCCGGCCAGCTGATCGAAGTGCAAAGCGTCGGCCGCGACGTGACCGAGCGCAAGGCGCTGGAAGATGCGCTGACCGATGCGCGCGACAATGCCGAAGCCGCATCGCGCGCCAAATCCGGTTTCCTTGCCACCATGAGCCATGAGATCCGCACGCCGATGAACGGCGTGCTTGGCATGGCGCGGCTGCTGCTCGAAACCAGGATGGCCCCTGAGCAGCACACCTATGCGCAGGCGATCGAGCAATCGGGCGAATCCCTGCTCTCGTTGATCGAGGACATCCTGGATTTCTCCAAGATCGAATCCGGCACCGTGACGCTGGAGGAAGACGAGGTCGAGCCGCGGGCGATCGTCGAAGGCGTCGTCGAGCTGTTGAGCCCGCGCGCCCATGCCAAGGGCATCGAAGTCGTCGCCGTCGTGGCGCCGCACACGCCCCATGCCATCCGCACCGACGGCGTGCGCCTGCGCCAGGTGCTCACGAATCTCGTCGGCAATGCCGTGAAGTTCACCGAGCGCGGCGGCGTGCGCGTCGACGTGCGGCTGGAAGAAATCCGCGCCCGTCGCTTCCTGCGCTTCGAAGTGCGCGACACCGGCGTCGGCGTACCACTGGCGCGGCGCCAGGACATCTTCGACGAATTCGTCCAGGCCGATTCGAGCCACGCGCGCAAATTCGGCGGCACGGGCCTCGGGCTGGCGATTTCGCGCCGCTTGGTCGCGGCGATGGGCGGCGAGATCGGCATTGATGCGGCGCCCGGCGGCGGCAGCCTGTTCTGGTTCACCATGCCGGCCATCGTCGTGCGCGAGGCGCTGAGCGAGCCCGAGCGGCTGGCGCGCCTGAAGATCGCCATCGTCACGCGCAATGCGGTGCTGCGCGAAGGACTGACGGCGCAGATTCGCGCCGCCGGCGGCGACGCCGTGGCGCTGACCGAGGATCGCTACGGCGAAAGAGCGGAAATCGACATGGTGCTGGTCGATGCCGGCACGAGCGGCACGCTGGACCTTCCCTCCTATCCCGATGGTCGCCAGCGCGCCATCGTGCTGTTGGCGCCCGAAGCGCGCGGACAGCTGACGCAGCTCAAGGCGATGGGGTTCTCCGCCTATCTGGTCAAACCGGTGCGCCAGATTTCGCTGATCGAGAGATTGCGCGCCCGGCCCGGGATGAGCCATGTCGCCAGCGAGACGCCCGCCCAAGCCCAGCGCGCCGCCGACGCGCGCCTGGCGGACCGCGTCCAAAGCCTCAAGATCCTGCTGGCCGAGGACAATCCGATCAACGCGATGCTGACGCGCGAGCTGCTGCGTCGCCGCGGTCACCAGGTCAGCGAAGTCACCTCCGGCGAAGCGGCCATCGCGGTGATGGCGCAGGAACGCTTCGACATCCTGCTCACCGACATCCACATGCCGGGTCTGGACGGCGTGGAAGCGACCAAGCGCATCCGCTTGGCCGAACTGCGCGCGGGCAAGCCGCGCACGCCCATCGTGGCGCTGACCGCCGACGTGCTGGAAACCGGAAAGCGGGCTTGCCAGGAGGCGGGCATGGATGGTTTTCTCGCCAAGCCGATCGACCCCGCCGAGCTTGATTCCATGCTGGCCAAAATCTTCGCCACATCGCCGCGCAACGCCGCCGCATGAGCACTGCTCGGCCGTTGCGGGCCTATCTGCATCCGCGCGCGCTTGTGATGCTGGTGCTGGGCTTTTCCTCCGGCCTGCCGTTTCTACTGGTCGGCAACACGTTCGGCTATTGGTTGCGCGACGAAGGCTCGACGCTTTCGGCGATCAGTTTTCTCTCCTGGGTCGGCATCGCCTATTCGCTCAAATTCCTTTGGGCGCCGCTGATCGACCGCAGCAATGCGCCGCTGCTGGGCTGGCTCGGCCGCCGGCGCGGCTGGATGGCGCTGTCGCAAATCTTCGTCGCCGCCGCGCTGATCGCGATGGCGGTCGTGGGAACCAAATTCGGTCTTGTCCTGCTCGGGGCGCTGGCGCTGGTCGCGGCGTTTTCCTCTTCGACCCAGGACATCGTCATCGACGCCTGGCGGATTGAGTCCGCGCAGAGCGGCGAAGAGCTTGGCCTGCTGTCGTCGGCCTATCAGCTTGGCTATCGCGTTGCGCTGATCGCCACCGACGCGCTCATCCTGATCGCCGCCAATCATCTGGGCTGGCCCGTCTCCTACGCGCTTTACGGCGCGCTGATGGGTATCGGCTTCGCCGCCATGCTGGTCGCGGCCGAGCCGCTGCGCGCCGACGCCGTGATCGACAGCAAGGCGCGCAATGCGCCGCTATGGTCGGCACGGGGATTCTTCGATGCGGTGGCGGGACCGTTCATCGTGTTCTTCCGCACCTATGGCGTGCTCGCGCTTTTGATGCTGGCTGCGATCAGCCTCTATCGCCTGCCCGATTTCGTCATGGGGCCGATGGCCAATCCGCTCTATCACGACATCGGGCTGTCCAAGGACTGGGTGGGTGCCGTGCGCGCCTCCATCGGCCTCGTCGCATCCTTCGCCGGCATCGCGGCCGGCGGATTCTGGGCGTTGCGCTTCGGCTATATGAGCGCGCTGGTCGTCGGCGGCATTCTGCAGGCGCTGGCGGTTGCAGCTTTTGCGAGCCTCGCCTTGATGGCGCCCGCGATGCATCTTCCGCCGATCTTCGGTCCGGGCTCGGCAAGCCTGCTGCAGGTCGTGGCGAGCGACCCGCATCTGCGGCTGTTCGCAGCCGTCATGGCCGGCGACAATTTCGGCATCAGCTTCGCCGGCGTCGCCCTCGTCTCCTACATGTCGAGCCTGACGAGCCTGGGCTACACCGCGACCCAATATGCCCTGCTCAGCTCGACCTATGCCTGGGTTGGGAAAATCATGAAGGGGTTCTCCGGACCGATCGTCGAGACCCTGACCGCCAGCCACGGGCTGATGGGCGCCTATGCGATGTTCTTCATCGGCGCCGGATTGATCGGGATTCCCGCCATACTGCTGTTCATCCTGCTCGGCGCCCGCCAGCGCGCGCATCTGACCGGCGCGAATATCCCAACAAATACATAAACTTGACATCAGCCCGGCCGGCGAACGGTTTGCCTAGGGGGCTTGTCTTCGCTACAATTGTCACAATATCCGCGTAGGGCTTGAGAGCCTCGCGATTCGGCCCGCGCCGCCCGCGGCAAAGGAACTTCGATTGGTCAACATCTACGAGCCCGGCCCGTCTGAAGGCTATCTCGCGCAATGGCCCGTCCTTGCGAGCTGGGGTGCGCTGGAAGTCCGCCTGGCGGAGACCGAATCCGAGGTCGAGGCGGCGCAACGCCTGCGCTATCACGTCTTCTACGAAGAGATGAGCGCGATTCCCTCGCCCGAGATGCGCGCCGCCGGGCGCGACTTCGACAAGTTCGACGAATTCTGCGACCACATGCTGGTCGTCGATCGCGAAAGCCTCGACGACGAAGGCCAGCCGCGCGTGGTCGGCACCTATCGCATGACGCGCGACGTCGATGCCAGGCGCGCCGGCGGCTTCTACACCGCAGGCGAATTCGACATCGCGCCGCTGCTCTCCAGCGTCGCGCGCGGCGCCAAGATCCTGGAGCTCGGCCGCTCCTGCGTGCTCAAGAGCTACCGCGCCAAGCCCGCCAGCATGCAGCTGCTGTGGAAGGGTCTTGCGGTCTACAACGAGCGCTTCTCAACCGACCTGATGTTCGGCTGCGCCTCGTTCCCCGGCACCGATCCGGACGCGCTGGCGCTGCCGCTATCCTATCTGCACCATTTCCATGCGATGCCGCCGGACATTCCGGTGCGCGCGCTGCCGTCGCTCGCCGTGAACATGAACCGCATGCTCAAGGAAGCAATCGACCGCAAGGAAGCGCTGCGCGCGCTGTCGCCGCTGATCAAGGGCTATGTGCGCGCCGGCGCGCTGATCGGCGAAGGCGCGGTGATCGACCGCCAGTTCTCCACCACCGACGTACTCATCTATCTGCCGCTGTCGAGCATGAAGGCCAGCTATCAGAGCCGCTTCCGGCTTTAAGGCGAGGGCTAGCGTCTGCGCGCCTCGATCGCATCCCACACCATCGCGGCGATATCCGCGCCACCGAAGCGCTTCACTTCGCGGATGCCGGTGGGCGAGGTGACGTTGATCTCGGTGAGATAATCGCCGATCACGTCGATGCCGGTGAAGATCAGACCGCGCGCCTTCAATTCCGGCGCCAGCGCGGCGCAGATCGCTTCCTCGCGCTTCGACAGAGTGGTGGCTTCCGGCTTGCCGCCGACATGCATGTTGGAGCGCGCTTCGCCCGCTGCCGGTACGCGGTTGATGGCGCCGGCGAACGCGCCATCGACCAATATGATCCGCTTGTCGCCCTTGCGCACTTCGGGGACGTAGCGCTGCACGATCACCGGCTCGCGGTAGAAGGCGGTGAACATTTCCAGCATCGCGCCCATGTTCTCGTCGTCTTCCTTGACGCGAAAGACGCCCGCGCCGCCATTGCCGTAGAGCGGCTTGAGGATGATCTGCTTGTGCGCGGCACGAAACGCATCGATCTCGCGCCGGTCGCTGGTGATCAGCGTCGGCGGCATCAGGTCCTTGAACTGCGTGACGAACAGCTTCTCCGGCGCATTGCGCACATGGAACGGATCGTTGACGACCAGCGTCTTGGGATGAATGCGCTCCAGGATGTGGGTGGCGGTGATGTAGGCCATGTCGAACGGCGGATCCTGGCGCATCAGCACGACATCCAGCTTCGACAGATCCTGCACCGAAGATTCGCCCAGCGTGAAATGATCGCCTTTCACTTCGCGCACCGACAGCGGCCGCACCCGCGCGGTCACCATACCGTCGCGAAACGTCAGATCGCGCGGGCCGTAATAGAGCAGCGTATGCCCCCGCGCCTGCGCCTCCAGCGCCAGGGCGAACGTCGAATCGCCGGAAATATCGATCCGCTCGATCGGGTCCATCTGGATCGCGACGCTGAGCGCCATTGGATTCTCCTAATTCAAGCGCCGCTTGAGCGCGTGAAGCGCCAGCGCGGTCTCGTTGTGCAGTCCCTGGCCCGGCTTCGCAAGCGTGAGGCAGGCTTCATAGGCCTTTTGCGCGGCGCCGAGCGCGCCGACCGCCTCGTTGAGCCGCGCCAGGTCGATCCATAGTTCGGGCAGGCGCGGCGCGATCAGCACCATGCGCTTGGCAATCTCCAGCGCGCGCGGCCGCTCGCCCGCCTGCAGCGCGCGCAGCTTCAGATTGTTCTCGAGCCTGAGCAGCACTTCGATATCGCCGACGGCTTCGGCGAGCCCCGGATCGTCGGGCGCCGCCGCGCCCTTGCCGGGCGGCGCGCCCAGCCGCTCGCGGTCGATCGCGGCCCCACCATTGAACGGATCGATCAGCGCTTCATGGCCACGCGCCGAAAGCTTCAGCAGGAAATGTCCCGGCGTGTTGAGCCCCACAGCCTCGAAGCCCGCGGCGCGCGCGGCGTGCAGATAGAGAATCCCCAGCGCCACCGGCAGGCCGCGCCGGCGATCGATCACCGCCATGAAATCGGCGTTCTGCGGATCGTCGTAATTGAGCCGGTCGCCGTCATAGCCGTAGCGCCCGACAAGCAGTGCCGACAGCGCCTTCGCGCCGTCCTCGACATGCAGCGCCAGCCGCGCTTCAGCCTTGGCGTGTTCGGCGATCTCGCCCAGATGTTTCCTGTAGGGCGCCAGCGGCCGGCCGGCATGGTCCAGCGCCGACAGCATCAGCGCCGCCAGCGCGACATCGAGCGAACCGTTGCCGGCCTGGCCGACCTGCCGCAGGAATTCCGCCGGATCGTCTTCGCTCATCGCAGCAAATTTGCCTCAACTGCCGTCGGGACGCCAAGCATCTCGGGCATGGCGCGGCCAGCGCGCGACCGTCACGACATCGAACCGCGCGCCGTTGGCCGCCAGCCCTGGTCGCGCCGCCAGATATAGGGATGCGGCGCGCGCAATGCGATGGCGCTGGCGCGGATGCACCGACTGGGCCGCCGCGGCGTCCAGCGCGCGGGCTTTCACCTCGATGAAGCAGACGACGCCTGACGGCGCCCGGGCGATCAGGTCGATCTCGCCGACCGGCGTGCGCACGCGCCGGCCCAGGATGCGATAGCCCTTGACCATCAGCAGTAGCGCCGCCCAGGTCTCGCTGCGCCGGCCGCGCTTCTCGGCGGCGCGGCGCGAGGCGAGAAAGCGTTCGGATTTCGCACTCATGAGTCTTTCTTTCGCGCCAGCGCGCGCTCGTAAAGCGCGTGCCGCGGCAGATCGAGCGCTTCAGCGAGCAGATCGACCGCCGCGCGCACCGGCATGAATTCCAGCGCCTTGCCCAGCATCTCATCGGCGCGCGCGAGATCGGGCGCGGCTTCGGGCGCCGATGCCACCACGATCGTGATCTCGCCTTTGGGCGTGTCCCCTTTGGCATAGTCGGTCGCAAGCGACGCAAGATCGCCGCGGCGCACTTCCTCAAACCGTTTGGTCAATTCGCGCGCGACGACCGCTTCACGCATGCCCAGCACCGCTTCCATGTCGGACAGGCTTTCGCCGAGACGATGCGGCGATTCGTAGAAGATCAACGTCGCGCGCGCATCGCGCAACGCCGTGAGCACCGTGCGCCGCGCTCCGCTCTTGGGTGGCAGGAATCCGGCGAACAAGAAGCGATCCGTCGGCAATCCGGCGAGCGTCAGCGCGGCCAGGGCGGCCGACGCGCCGGGGATGGCGTGAACGGCAACCCCCTCTGCCACCGCTTCGCGCACCAGCTTGTGGCCCGGATCGGAGATCAGCGGCGTACCGGCGTCGCTGACCAGCGCGATGCGCGCGCCCTCGCGCAGCCGCCGCAGCAATTTGGGCCGCTCCCGCGCAGCGTTGTGGTCGTTATAGACCGTGAGCGGCTTCTTGATGCCGTGGATGGCCAGCAGCTTGGCGGTCACCCGCGTGTCCTCCGCCGCGATGACGTCGCAGCCGCGGAGCACATCCAGCGCCCGCAGGGTGATGTCCCGCGCGTTTCCGATGGGCGTGGCAGTCACATAGAGGCCCGGCGCAAGCAGGCTTTGCGATTCGGCGCCACCCGGCCTAATTTCGTCCTGCAGCCAGGAAGGTCCGGCGTCCGATGAGTCTTTCAACCGCTTCATATCCCGCCGCAAAGCGCATGGCGGCGCGAGTTTGCGCCATCGCGGCGCTGGTTGCGAGTGCGTCCCTGTCGGGCTGCGTGACCGCCCCGCCCAAAGCGCCGCCGCCGCCGCCCGCCGCCGTCCAGACCGGGCCGATAACACCCTCGACCCATCCACTGACGAGCGACCAACCCGATTTCCTGCGCCTGCCCAATACGCCCGCCGGCACGCCGGTCCGGGTGGGCATCCTGCTGCCCTTTTCCAACGGCTCGGCCGCGACGCGCGCGCTGGCGCAGAGCATGCTGAAGGCGGCGGAGCTCGCGCTGTTCGATGCCAAGAATCCGAACATCATCCTGGTCTCTGCCGACGAAGGCGGCACGCCGGATGCGGCCGCCCAAGGCGCGCGCAATCTGCTGGCGCAGGGCGCGGAGATCATCATCGGCCCGCTGTTCGCCCAATCGGTCAACGCGGTCGCCCCCATCGCGCGCGACCGCGCGGTGCCGGTCATCTCGTTCTCCACCGATCGCAGCGTCGCCGGGGACGGCGTCTATCTGCTGAGCTTCCAGCCCGAGAACGAAGTCAAGCGCGTGGTCGATTTCGCCGCCGCCCAAGGCCGGATGAATTTCGCGGCGCTGGTGCCGCAATCGACCTATGGCGACCGCGTCGCCAAGGCGTTCCAGGATGAAGTGACGGCCAGGGGCGGCAAGATCACCGATATCGAGCATTTCGCCGCCACGCCCGACGGCATCGCGGGCCCGGCAAAAGCCGCGGCAGCCTCGAACCCCGATGCCATCCTGATCGCACAAGGTGGCGCGCTGTTGCGCGGCGCGGCACCCGGCCTCGCCGCCAGCGGCGTCGACGGCAACAAGATCCGGCTGCTCGGCACCGGGCTGTGGGACGATCCGGCCAATGCGAAGGAAACCGCGCTGTCGGGAAGCTGGTTCGCCGCGCCCTCGCCCGCGGCCGACGAAGCCTTCGGCGCGAAATACCACGCCGCCTTCGCGGCAAGCCCGCCGCAATTGGCGACGCTCGCCTATGACGCGGTGTCGCTCGCGGCACTGCTCGCTCCGGGCACGCCCTATCACCGCTTCACGGCCGCAGCACTTGGCGATCCAAACGGCTTCGCGGGCGTCAATGGCATCTTCCGCTTCAATCCCGATGGAACGTCCGAACGTGGTCTCGCCGTTCTGGGTGTCGATCCAAACGGCTTCAGCACCGTGAGCCCGGCGCCCCGGACGTTCCAGCCGCAGGGATCGTAAGCAGAGAGCCTATAACCCCAGCACGTCGCACATCGCATAGAGTCCCGGCTTCTTGCCCTGGCCCCAGCGCGCGGCGGCGAGCGCGCCGCCAGCGAAGATGGTGCGGTCCTCGGCGATGTGGCTGAGCGCGATGCGCTCGCCTGCCCCGGCGAAGACAACTTCATGTTCGCCGACCACCGTGCCGCCGCGCAAGGATGCGAACCCGATGCTGTTGGATCTGCGCGCGGCGCCATCATGGGAATGCACCGCATCAAACGGCATGTCGCGGCCTTCGGATGCCGCGCGGCCGAGCAGCAGCGCGGTGCCGGATGGCGCATCCACTTTCATGCGGTGATGCATCTCCACGATTTCGACATCGAAATCGGGCAATGCTTTCGCCGCCTGTTTCACCAAGGCCGCCAGCAGCGTGATGCCCAGGCTCATATTGCCGGATTTGACGATCACGGCGTGATGCGATGCGGCGCGAATCTTGGCCTCGTCATCGGCCGAAAACCCCGTGGTGCCGATGACGTGGACGATGCGCGCCTGGGCTGAGAGCGCGGCCAATTCGACGGAGACTTTCGGAACGGTGAAGTCGATCAGCGCCTGCGCATCCGCGATGGCCGGCAACGGATCGTCGGTCAGCGCAATACGCAGCGCCGGCAATCCCGCCAGCACGCCCGCATCGGCGCCGAGATCGGAATGGCCTTTGGCTTCGAGCGCGCCCGACAGCACAAAATCCTTCGAGCCTGCGATGGCGCGGATCAGCGTCCGGCCCATGCGCCCCCCCGCCCCCGCGACCACCACCTTTATGCCGCTCATGACCGGTCCCTAGCGTTGCGTGAGATGTTCGACGAAATATCCGGCGATGGCTTGTCCGAACCAGGGCACGGTGACGATGAAGGCCGAGGCGCAGACGCGCACCAGTGTCGTCTGGTCGAACGGCCATTCGGGCGCTTCCGAAATGCGCTTTTCATAGGCCAGCACGCCCACCAGCCGGGCCGACGCGCCGCTTTCCTCATGCATGGTGCCGCGTAGCGCGTCGATCTGGCAGCGCGCATGTTCCAGCTCACGGTCTTTCGCGGCCCTGATCTGGCGGTGGATGCGGACCATCACGCTGACGAACAGGATGATGCCCATCGCGACGCAGGATACGATCAGCAGAATCGTAAGCCAGTTTAGATCGCCGCCGATGAAGAACAGGCAGGCGACCGCGCTGACGACAAACCAGATCAGCGCCGAGCGCGCCGCCGAGCGCCCGAGCACGGCCAGTGTGTCGATCCGAAGCAGATCGATCTTGAGTTCGGTATCGAGCGTGCGCGCATAGCCGCGATTGCCCGCGCGCGTCTGCGCCACGCCGCGGACGAACAGGGTTACCATGAACGTCGTGACGGCCGCGTACCACGCCATCGTTAGCGGCGGGATCGCATGGCCTTCCTGAGTCTCGCTGATGCGGATGATCGCGCTGATGACGAGGCCGATGCCAAGGCCGACGAACGTCGGGCGCAGCAGATTCAAATCGCGCGGCGTGGCGGCGGTGACTTCCCGCGCGCTCGCCATGCCGCCGGTCAGAATTTTCGCATAGTCCGGGGCGTCATTTGCCTCGGCGACGCGGGCGTAACGCTGCATGCCGAGTGCCGCGCAGCACAGCAGCGACAGCACCACCGCCGGCCAGGCCGCGTTCGAGAAGAAGAAGCCGCGTCCGAAGCGATCAAGGATCGTCACGTGCTCGAGTGTTGCCACGGTGAGGAAGGCGCCGAACAGCACGACGAAAACGATCAGCGTGGTGACAACGATGCCGAAGGGCGAGCGCCGATAGAGCTGCTGCTCGAACGGAAGCGCCGCCGGCGTGGCGGCAGTCAGGGCCATGGATTCGCTCATCGACCGCAATCTAGCGCGCTTTTGCGGCCGAGCGTCAGACCTTGGTGTCGACGCTGCCGCCCGGTTCGGCCTTGGCAACCGTCACCATGGCCGGCCGCAGCAGCCGGTCGCCGATCACATAGCCGGTCTGGACGGCGGTCACGATGGTGCCGGCCGGCCGGCCCTCGCCGGGCACTTCGGCGATGGCCTGGTGGAGGTTGGGATCGAATTTCGCGCCGTCGGTCTCAATCGGCTTGACGCCATGGCGCTCCAGCGTCGCGAGCAACTGGCGCTCGGTCGCTTCCACACCCTCGATCACCGCCTTGATCTGCGGATCGGCGCTCGCAAGCTTGTCGGCCGGCAGGGCGGCCAGCGCGCGGGCGAAATTGTCGCCGATGCCGACCATGTCGCGGGCAAAGCGGGTGACGGCATACTGGCTCGCATCCAGCCGGTCGCGCTCGGCGCGGCGGCGCGTGTTCTCGGTCTCGGCCAGCGCGCGCAGCAGCCGGTCTTTCAGATCGGCATTCTCGGCGCGCAGCACCGTGATCTCGGCATCGGCGCCCGGCTCGCCGCCGTTTTGGAAGTCTTCGGGAATGGTGTCGTCATTGTCGTTCATGGTCGTTCCTAAAACTCGTCGGGTCTAAAACCCATCGGGCTTAAAACGCGTCAGGCGAGCAAACGGCCCACCACTTTGGCGGTGTGGTCCACCATCGGGATGATGCGGGCATAATTGAGGCGGGTCGGACCTAGCACGCCGATCACGCCGACGATCTTGCCGGCGGCATTGGCGTAGGGCGCGGCGATGATCGAGGAGCCCGACAGGCTGAACAGCCGGTTCTCCGAGCCGATGAAGATGCGCACGCCATCGCCCTGTCCGGCGAGCTCGAGCAGCCGTATCAGGTCGTTCTTGCGCTCGATGTCATCGAAAAGTGTGCGGATGCGCTCGATATCGTCGCGCGCTTCCATGGTTTCGAGCAGATGCGACGCGCCGCGCACGATCAGGACTTTCTCTTCCGAAGTGCGCGCGGAATCCGACAGCGTCGCCAATCCGTCGGCCACGATCTTGGCGGTGAGCTTGTCGAGCTCGGCACGCTCGCCTTCGAGCTCCGCGGTGATTTCGCCGCGTGCGGTATCGAGCGTGCGCCCGCGCAGGCGCGCATTGAGATAGTTGGAAGCTTCCGCCAGCACCGATGGCGGCAATCCGACCGGCGTATCGATCAGCCGGTTCTCGACCTGGCCGTCCTCGCCCACGATGACCACCAGCGCCTTGCCCGACGCGACGCCGACGAACTCGACATGCTTGAGCGCGGTATCCTGCTTGGGCGCCACGACGAGGCCCGCGCAGCGCGACAGGCCGGAGAGCATCAGCGTCGCCTGCGTCAGCACATCCTCGATGCCACGATTCTGGTCGCGCATGCGACCCTCGATCGCTGCGCGTTCGTTCGGCGCAAGCTCGCCGATCTCGAGCAGACCGTCGACGAACAGGCGCAGCCCCTTCTCCGTCGGCACGCGGCCGGCGCTGGTGTGCGGTGCATAAAGCAGGCCGAGGGATTCCAGGTCCGCCATGACATTGCGGATGGAGGCCGGCGACAGCGTCAACGGCAGGCGTTGGGACAATGTGCGCGAGCCGACGGGCTCGCCCGAGGCAAGGAACGCGTCGACCAGATGGCGAAATATCTCGCGCGGCCGCTCGCCCAGTTCGTTGGCGAGCATTCTGGTCTGGTCGATCGGGTTGGCACCCATCGGTTAAGCCTTTGTCCCTGCTATGGTTTTAGCATTTCGCGCAATCGCGCGTTGCGCCGCGCCTAGCGGGGAGGCTAGGTAGCCACAGCCAATTCTAACTTCAAGGGTCTCCATCATGCGCCCAACCGGCCGCGCAAACGATCAAATGCGGAATGTGAGCCTCGAGATGGGCTTCGCCAAACATGCCGAAGGCTCGTGCCTGGTCAAATTCGGCGACACCCATGTGCTGGTCACCGCCAGCCTGGAGGAAACCACCCCGCCGTTCCTGCGCGGCTCGGGCAAGGGCTGGGTGACGGCGGAATACGGCATGCTGCCGCGCGCCACGAATGAACGCATGCGCCGCGAGGCCGCGCAGGGAAAACAGTCCGGCCGCACGCAGGAGATCCAGCGGCTGGTCGGACGCAGCCTGCGCGCGGTGGTCGACATGACGGCGCTGGGCGAAAAGCAGATCGTGATCGATTGCGATGTGATCCAGGCCGATGGAGGCACGCGCACCGCATCCGTCACCGGCGGCTTCGTCGCGCTGGCGCAATGCGTCAACTACATGAAGAAGATCGGCATGGTGACCAAGCCGGTGATCAAAGATCACGTCGCCGCGATCTCCTGCGGCATCTGCAAGGGCGAAGCGGTGCTCGACCTCGATTATGTCGAGGATTCGGCCGCGGAGACCGACGCCAATTTCGTGATCACGGGCTCGGGCGGTCTCGTCGAGATTCAAGGCACTGCCGAAGGCGCGCCGTTCAGCGAAGAAGAACTCGGTCAACTGCTCAAGCTCGCGCGCAAGGGCGTCGGCGAATTGATCGTGCTGCAGAAGAAGGCGCTGGGATGAATCTCGCGCGCGGCACCACGCTCGTTCTTGCCACGCACAACAAAGGCAAGCTGCGCGAAATTGCCGAGCTGCTCGCGCCCTTCGGCCTCATCGTGAAAAGCGCCGGTGAGCTCGGGCTGCCCGAACCCGATGAAACCGAAACCACTTTCGCCGGCAACGCCGCGCTGAAAGCGCGCGCGGCCACCGACGCAACCGGGCTCATTGCCCTTGCCGACGATTCCGGATTGGCGGTCGCGGCACTGGATGGCGCGCCGGGCATCTACTCGGCGCGCTGGGCGGGAGCCCAAAGCGATTTCGCTTTTGCCATGGCGCGGATCGAGCGGGAATTGAAAGCGAAAGACGCAAAGGATTATTCGGCGAAATTCGTCTGCGCGCTCGCATTGACCGCGCCCAATGCCGAGGCGGAGATTTTCGAAGGCGAAGCGTCCGGCCACCTCGTTTTTCCGCCGCGCGGCGATCGCGGCTTCGGCTACGATCCGATCTTCGTGATGGACGGGATGCGGGAAACCTTCGGCGAGATCGATCCCGCGCTGAAGCATTCCATAAGCCATCGTGCCAAGGCGTTCGCGAAATTGGCCAAGCGCCTGGGACGCACAGCGTGACACAGCCTTTCGCCGTCTACGTCCACTGGCCGTTTTGCGCGGCGAAGTGCCCCTATTGCGATTTCAACTCGCATGTCCGCTCCGAGATCGACGAAGCGGGCTGGACGGATGCGATCCTGCGCGAACTCGAATGGACGGCTTCACTGCAAGGCGAAACGCGCCCTCGCGTCGACAGCATCTTCTTCGGCGGCGGCACGCCGTCGCTGATGCGCGGGACTTCGGTTGCCGCGGTGCTCGACAAGATCGCGCAGCTCTGGCCGATGGCAGACGACGTCGAGATCACGCTCGAATCCAATCCCGCCAGCGCCGATGCGGCGCGCTTTGCCGACTACCGCGCGGCGGGGATCAATCGGCTGTCGCTCGGCGTCCAGGCGCTGAACGACAGCGATCTCAAATTCTTCGGCCGTCTGCACGATGTGGCGGAAGCCAAGGCCGCGCTCGCATTGGCGATGCGCACGTTCGATCGCGTCTCGCTCGATCTGATCTATGCGCGGCCCAACCAGACGCCCGCGCAATGGAAAAGTGAATTGCGCGAAGCGCTCGCCTTCGGCACCGAGCATCTGTCGCTCTACCAGCTCACCATCGAGCCCGCGACGCCGTTTGCGACGCTGGCCCATACCGGCGCCTTGCGCATTCCCGACGACGACAGCGCCGCGGCGCTCTACGACATCACCCAGGAACTGACGCAAGCGGCCGGCCGTCCGGCTTACGAAATCTCCAACCACGCCGCGCCCGGCGCGGCATGCCGGCACAATCTCATCTATTGGCGCTATGGCGACTACGCCGGCGTCGGCCCCGGCGCGCATGGGCGCCTGACGCTGGACGGCAAGCGCGTCGCCACATCGGCCGAAAAGCTGCCCGAGCGCTGGCGCGAAAAGGTTTCGCGCGAAGGTCACGGCTTGGCGGAGCGAACGGAAGTTTCGCGCAATGACGCGGCGCGCGAGCATCTGCTGATGAATCTTCGTCTCGATGAAGGTCTCGATCTCGCCGCCTATCGCGCGCGCTGGGGCATCGGCATCGATTCGTCCCGCATAGATGCGCTGGCGAAAGAGGATCTGGTGCGTTTGCGCGGCGAAAGGCTCATCGCCACGCCGCGCGGCCGTCTGCTGCTCAACAGCGTGATCGAAGCACTGGCGGACTAAGCCGCCACGCGCGCCGCTTCGACGGCCAGCATCGCGCGCTTGCGCGGCAGACCCCAATGATAGCCGTGCAGTGCGCCGTCGCTGCCGAGCACGCGATGGCAGGGGATGAGCCAGGAGATCGGGTTTCGGCCGACCGCGGTTCCCACCGCGCGCGAGGATTTCGCATCGCTGACTTTCTCCGCGATCGTGCGATAGGTCACCACCTTGCCGGATGGGATCGCAAGCAGCGCCTGCCACACCTTGATCTGCCAGGGCGTGCCGATCAGATGCAGGCGCATCTCGCCGCCATGCTCGGGATCGAAGATTTGCGCGGTCATCGCCCGCGTGCACGCGGGGCGTTCGCGATAGGCCGCGTGCGGCCAGCGCGCTCTCATGTCGGCGAGCATTTCGGCTTCCTCGCCCTCGTCGCCGAAAGCGAGTCCGCACAATCCCTTGTCCGTCGCCATCGCGAGCGCCACGCCGAACGGACAATCGTGAAAACCGTAATCGATGACGAGGCCCGCGCCGCCTTTGGCATAGTCGCCCGGCGTCATCGCCTCGATTTTGAGACAGAGATCATGCAGCCGCGACGGGCCGGAGAGGCCGGCTTCGAGCGCGGCGTCGAGCACGCTCGCACCGCTGGCAAGCTCGGCCTTGGCGCGGCCGAGCGTCAGATGGCCGACGAAATTCTTCGGGCTCACGCCGACATAGCGGGTGAACAACCGCTGGAAATGGAACGGCGAGAGACCCACCGCGCTCGCCACGTCATCGAGGCTGGGCTGGCTGGCATAGTTCTCGGCGAGATAGCGGATGGCGCGGCCCATACTGCGATAGGCGCTGCCGGCTTCGGGGTCTTCGAGGATCATGTTCATGGTCCCAAGATAGGCGCGCGGACTGTCCGCTCCCACCCGAAACTTGCGCAATAATCAGCCGTCACGGGCTTTGCGCAGCGCGCCGCGCAGGGTTTGCGCAAAGGCGGCGCGTTCGGCCGCGCCCAGGAATGCGCCGATCTGCACGGCTGTTCCATGGCTGCGCAGCGACAGCTTGGCGCCCGGCAGGCCTGTATCCTCGTAATCCACCCGCGCCCAATAGGGATTGAGCGCGATCCGGCTGGGCGCACCCCGCGCCGGATGGCGCGCGATCACGAGGCTGGCGACGGTCAGCGTGATGCGCTCGAAAGCGCGCGCGGCGATGCGGCTTTCGCGGAACGCCCAGGCGAGCAGCGCCACGTCGAGCCCCATGAACGGCGCAATCGGCCAGGCGCCGCGCAGCACGAAGGACAGCGCGAAGGCCAGATTGATCGCGGCGACGACAGCGAGCACCAGCGCCAGCGCGCGCGGGCTCATCGGCGGGTTGGGTCGCAAGGTCGCATCGAGAAGAGGCTCGTCCATGACCGCGCCATCATGCAGCCGGCACGAATCGGATTCAAGAATGGCTTATGCTGGCGGTGTCAGGCGAAGGGAATCGGCGGATGCGGCCATTTACGAAGAAAGAGGCGGACACATTTTTCGCGCGCCTCGCGGCGATCATTCCCGAACCCAAAACCGAACTCGAATCCCGCAACCCCTACACGTTGCTGGTGGCCGTGGCGCTGTCGGCGCAGGCGACCGACAAGAGCGTCAACAAGGCGACGGAGCCACTGTTCAAACTCGTGGACACGCCGGAGAAAATGGTCCGGCTCGGCGAAGCGAAGCTGTCGGGCTTCATCAAGACCATCGGGCTCTATCGCGGCAAGGCGAAGAACGTCATCGCGCTGTCGAAGATCCTGATCGAAAAACACGGCGGCAAAGTCCCGCGCGACCGCGAGGCGCTGGAGGAATTGCCCGGCGTCGGCCGCAAGACGGCCAATGTCGTGCTCAACGTCGCGTTCGGCGAGCCGACCATCGCGGTCGACACGCACATCTTTCGCGTCGGCAATCGCACGGGCTTGGCGCCCGGGAAAAATCCGCGCGAAGTGGAAGACAGACTGCTGAAGATCGTGCCGGAGAAATACATGCTCCATGCCCATCACTGGCTGATCCTGCATGGGCGCTATACCTGCGTCGCGCGCAAGCCGCTGGGCCCCGACTGCGTGGTGCGCGACCTGTGCCGTTACAAGGCCAAGACCACGCTCGAGGAGCTGATCAAGAAACCGGCACGGTCTTCTGCTTCAAAAGGCCGGTGAGACAATTGGAATCCGCAGCGATGTCCGTGCCGCGCGGCACGGTCTCGACATGGCGCACGGTCTTGCCGTTGTCGCCGGGATAGAGAAAGAAGAACGCCTTGCAGCCCGCGCCATCGTAGCGCCACACCTCAACGGCGCCGTCACTGCGTGTAAAGGCCGGCGCACCAAACGCGAGCCTGACCTGATCGGCGTTGAGACCCGCGACATTGCCCGGCTCGCCCGGCGGCGGCGCGGTCGGAAGCGTCACCCGCGCCGCTTGCTGCGCCGCGCAATCCGCCAGCAACACGCATAAACTCGCCACAACGATCGGCCGGATCATGGATTACTCCTGATGCTGATAGAACTTGAACAAATGGGTCATGAGCGCGGCACCGAACAGCGGCGCGATCAAATCGGCGAACGGGATGTAGGTCAACAGCGCCAATAGCACGCCGCCGCCCAATATCGCGAATCGGTGACGCTTGCGCATGTCGTCCGCCTCGCCGCGCGAAAGATGGCGCAGAGCGACCAACTCGAAATATTCGCGGCCGAGCAGCCAGCCATCCATCACCAGCGTGGCAGCACTTCCGACGCCGGGCAGGATCACATCGAACGGCAGCAGCGCGAAGGTCGCCACGATCACGAGGCCGGTGAAGCGCAGCGCCACGAACAGGCTGGAGAAAAACGGCGCGCCGGGCGACGGCGCATCGGCCGGGTAATATTTCCGCTCGACCGATTTGGCGACGCCGCCCAGGAAGAACGTGCCGAACAGCGCCGCCACGGGCGCGCCGACGATGAAGAGCAGCACGACGAGGGCGAGCGAGGCGATCCAATCGATGGCGGTGTTGAGCCACGGCCAGTGCAGCGGCGGGACATGATGCAGTCCCCATTGCAGGCCCAGGAACAGTACGATGAACAATATCAGCGTCAGCGCGAGCGATTTCAGGACCACGCCGAAGAGGGCGGGATCGAAGATCATGCCGACCGCCTTGCCCACGCTTGCGAACATCGCCTGCCTCCTCTATCGGGATGATAACGGACCTGATGCGCAAAGGGAGCCTGCCGGTGAGGCGAAAATACGACGTGGCCGGCCTCGGCAACGCGATCGTGGACGTGATCGCGCCGATCGACGACGCTTTCCTCGCGCGGCACGCTATTCCCCGCGGCGTGATGACCCTGATCGACGAGCCGCGCGCGGAGGTTCTCTATCGCGCGTTTACCCAGCCCCGCGAAATCGCCGGCGGCTCGGCGGCGAACACCATGGCCGGCCTCGCCTCGCTCGGCGGTGAAGGTCTCTATGTCGGCAAGGTGAAGGACGACCGGCTGGGCCGCAGTTTCGCGCATAGCATGAAAGAGATTGGCGTTCACTATGCCACGGCGATGGCCAAGGACGGGCCGTCGACCGCCTGCTCGCTGATCGCCGTGACGCCGGACGGCCATCGCAGCATGAACACCTATCTGGGCGCCAGCCGTGAACTCGGTCCGTCCGACATCGACGAGACCGAGATCGCCGCCGCCGCCATCCTCTACATCGAAGGCTATCTGTGGGACGCGCCCGATGCGAAAGCCGCGATCAACAAGGCGATTGCGGCGGCCAAACGCGCCGGCGCGAAGGTCGCGTTCACGCTCTCCGATCCGTTCTGCGTCGGCCGCTATCGCGAAGAATTCGCAGCCCTTCTCAAAAGCGATCTCGACATCCTGTTCGCCAATGAGGACGAGGCCAAGGCGCTGTTCGAAGTCGGCAATTTCGACGACGTGTTCCAGGCGATGCGCCCGTGGCCTGGAATCGCGGCGCTGACGCGTTCGGAAAAGGGCTGCGTCGTCGCGCGCGGCGGCGAAGTGCATGTGATCGACGCGGCGCCCGTCGCGCGCGTGATCGATACCACCGGCGCCGGCGACCAATATGCTGCCGCGTTTCTTTACGGTCTCACGCACGGCAAGGGGCTCGCCGATTGCGGCAAGCTCGGCTCGCTCGCCGCCGCCGAAATCATTTCGCATTACGGTGCCCGGCCGGAAACCTCGCTGAAGGAACTGGCGGCGGCGGCGGGACTACTCTAGGGCTCGTCTCCGATCAGATGCAGCAGCACTTCGCGGCTGTGCGGGGCATCGCGATGTTCAAAGAGATAAAGTCCCTGCCAGGTACCGAGTGCGAGCTTGCCATCCTGCAGTGGAATCGACAGCGAGGTTTGCGTCAGCGCGGCGCGGATGTGGCTCGGCATGTCGTCGGGCCCTTCCGCGGTATGGCGGTAGAGCTTGGAATCGCGCGGCGCTATCCGCTTCATGAAGCTTTCCAGATCGGCCAGCACGTCGGGATCCGCGTTCTCCTGGATCAGCAGCGACGCCGACGTGTGACGCACGAAACAAGTCAGCAGGCCGTTTCGAACCCCCGACGCGCGAACGAATTTCGTGACGTCATCGTCGAACCTGTAAAGCCCGGGCCCGCGCGTCTTGATCGTGATGGTGCGAAAGCGCTGTTTCATCGCCGCGTTTTGCGCAGGTAAACATAAAGCGCTCCATCGCCGCCGTGCCGGCGGTGGGCGGCGCGGATATCGGCCACGAACGGCGCCAGTTCGGATTCGCGCAACCAGCGGGGCGCCATTGTTTTCAGCACGCCGCGCTTGCGCGCCCCCAGATCGAATGGCGCATCGGGCGGATCGGCCGCTCCCTTGCCGGTGACGATCAGCAGCAGGCGCAAGCCCCGCACGCCTGCGCCGCGCACGAACGTTGTCAGAGCGTGATGCGCCGCGCTCTCGGTCATGCCATGCAGGTCGAGCCTGGCATCGGGCGCCAATGCCCCCTTGCGCAACTCGCGATCCGTGCCACCGTCGATGCCGGAGAATTCGGGCGGCCGCGGCGCCACGATTTTGGGCGCGGGCTTGGCAACGGCTTTTTTCGGGTTTGGTTTCTTGAGCGGTATCGTGCCCTTGAACGCGTCCTCGAACAGCGCGCGCTCGTCGTCGCTGACCCGCCGGCGCGTCATCGCGTGGCGACCTGATAATCCGCATGCGGACCAAGCCGTGCGGCGACCGCCTTCGGCAGCAGAACCGCGAAGGTGCCGCGCGAGGTCATGCGGCCGGCGATGTCTTCGGCGCTGGGCCCGACGCCCCAGAACACATC
>DATNNS010000418.1:0-2697 GCA_035601715.1 Rhizomicrobium sp. | reverse complement strand
TGACGGTTGGAGGCAATAGCCCAGACCGCGCACGGTCTGGATCAGATTGGCGTCAAGCTTCTTGCGCAGCCGTCCGATGAAGACCTCGATCGTGTTGGAGTCGCGGTCGAAGTCCTGGTCATAGAGATGCTCCACCAGTTCGGTGCGCGACACAACGCGCCCCTTATGATGGGCGAGATAGGCGAGCAGCCGGTATTCCAGGCTGGTGAGCTTCACCGGATTGCCGTCGAGCGTGACGCGGCTGGCGCGCGTGTCGATGCGCAGCGGCCCGATTTCGATCTCGGAACTCGCCAGCCCGGCGGCGCGGCGCAGCAGCGCGCGCACGCGGGCGAGCAGTTCCTCGGTGTAAAACGGCTTGGCCAGGTAATCGTCGGCGCCGGCGTCGAAGCCGGCGACCTTGTCGCTCCAGCGGTCGCGCGCAGTCAAGATCAGCACCGGCATGGTGCGGCCGGCTTTGCGCCATTTCTCCAGCACGCGCACGCCGTCGAGCTTGGGCAATCCCAGATCGAGGATCACGACGTCGTAAGGTTCGGTGTCGCCGAGGAAATGGCCTTCCTCGCCGTCGCTGGCACTGTCCACGACATAGCCGGCATCGAGCAGCGCGCGCTTGAGCAGGCGCTGCAGATCCTGATCGTCCTCGACGAGAAGAACGCGCATCGTGTCCTCAATGCCCGCGGCGCGGATTGCCGCCCCAGCCGCGGAAGCCGCCGCGGTTCCAGTTCGGCGGCGGCGCGACGCGGCCGTAAGGGCCGCCATACGGTCCGCCGCGGAACACCTGTCCGCGCCAACCGCTGCCCTGCACGCGCACGACGCGTCCGGTGCGCGCATCGGTGTCGAGCCAGATCACCTGGCCGCCGGGTGTCAGCCATTTGATGTGGTAGTGCGGGTTTCCCATCTCGTCGGGATAAGGGCCTTCGGCGTCGTAGAACGTGCCGGGATAGCCGCTGCGAAGCTGCGGCAGGATCCGGTCGAGCGGCTGCACCTGCGGTCCGTACGGGTCGCGCGGGTACCGCCCCTGCGCCAGGCCGGGTGAGAGGCCGAGTGCGAGAAGCGCCACAAAAGCAAGTAAAGCGCGCTTAAACATGGGTTTTTCTAGGCTTTCGACCATGAACCTCGGATGAACGCCGGCCTCAGAGAGCGTTCAGCGCGGCAGCGTCAGATTACGGCACAGAACGAACACGGCTCCCGGTCCAACAGTTAATGGAAACGGACTTTCGGAGCCAGACCTTGGAGGCGTCCTGTCCGCGGTAAGCCCCTCCACGCGGACCGGATGACCGTCAAGCGAGAGCCCCGCACCGGAGAAATCCGGTGCGGGGTTTCTCATGTGGTGAAGCCGGACTGTCACGCGTGTTCCCGCACCGTCACATATTCCTCCAGCGGTGCTCTTTCCGACACCAGCGTGTTGACCGCCGCCGTCTCGTCGGCGTGGCCTATCGCCATGCCGCAGAAGATCATCTGCTCGGCCGGCACCGCGAGATACTCCCGGATCACCGAATGCCACACCGCCCACGCCTCCTGCGGGCAGGTGTGCAAGCCGTGCTCGCGGGCGAGCAGCATGATCGACTGCAGGAACATGCCGAGATCGGACCACTGGCCCTGCTGCATCTGCCGCTCGATGGTGAAGATCAGCCCGACCGGCGCGCCGAAGAATTCCCAGTTGCCGGAGAAGAACTTCAGCCGCGCGATCTTGTCCTCGCGCGGGATGCCGAGCGCGGCATACATCGCCTCGCCGATGCGATAGCGGCGCGTCTTGTAAGGCTCGGTCAGGTTCGGCGGATAGATCAGATATTCCGGCGTCTCGCCCATCGGCGTCGTCCGCCGCCGCTCGGCGACGCGCCGCACCAGCTCGTCGCGCGCCGCACCCATCAGCACATACGCCTTCCACGGCTGCAGGTTGCCGCCCGACGGCGCGCGCGCCGCGAGGCGCAAGATTTCCGTGATCGTCTCCAGAGCAACCGGATCGCGGCGGAACGCGCGGATGGTCTTGCGCGTGGCCAACGCTTCACTGACTTTCAAGGCGAACTCCTGCGATAGCGGACAGGCGACAATGCGAGGTGCGGTACGCGGCGTCAACGCGGACGCGGCTTCAACGGGGGCGAGTTGGGGCGCGGTCGCCGAACCACCACACGATGGCCGTGACGCCTGCGAAGACGAGGCTGCGGATGACAGTGTCGCGGTCGATGTCGGCCGGCGACATCGCGAAGAACGCCGCGGCGAGCACGCCCACCAGACCCAAGGTCAGCGCCGGGCGCACCAGCGCGCGCACCGCATCGACCCAGCGATAAGTCGATGGAATCGCACCTTCCGATTTGAGGCTCGCGATCAGGCCGGTCCATGCGTCTTCGGCCGGCACGGTGGCCGCGTCCTGATCGCTGCGGGCCTGGCGCGATTGCATCTGCAATTTGAGCATGTCGGTCTGATGCGCCCATTCCGCCTGCTTCTGCGTCAGCGCGGCCTGTGCGTCATTGCGGCTGAGCAGCTTTGCCGCGATGTTTCCCACCAGCCCGAACACGCCGCCGGATAGCGCCGTGCTTCCCAGGCCCAGAAGATCTCCGATTGACGTACTGACCGCCCGGCCAGGCGATTTTCGCGAACAAGAACGGCCGCCACCTGGTCCCGGTGACACAGAAAGGTAGCGACCTTAGTCGGCCTCGAGTCCGGTCGCCGACCGCTCGCTCCCGCCCACCCCCCCCGTTG
>DATNNS010000417.1:0-3828 GCA_035601715.1 Rhizomicrobium sp. | reverse complement strand
GTGGCCACGCATCTGGCGCTCTGTCCACAGTGCCGTTCCAAGGTGGCGAAGATGGAATCGCTCGGCGGCGCGATCTTGTCGGATAGCGAACCCGCCGCGGTTTCGCACGATGCGTTGCGCGCGGTCATGGCGCGCCTCGATGCCGCGCCCGGCGAAATTACAGTGCCCCGCGCTTCCGCCGCCGGGCCGTTCGTAGCGCCCGAGCCTTTGCGCTCCTATCTCGGCGGCGATCTGGATCGCGTGCGCTGGCGGACGGTCGGGCCGGGCATTTCCTACAAACCGCTGTTTCGCCGCGGTCCGTCGCGCGCGCAGTTGATCCGCAGCCGCCCGGGCCGCGGCGTCGGCGCGCATAGCCATGGCGGCGAGGAATTCACGCTGGTGCTGGCCGGCGGGTTCACCGACACGACCGGCCATTACCGGCGCGGCGACCTGCAGACGACGGACGAGACCATCCTGCACCGGCCGCTGGCCGACGACGGCGAGGACTGCATCGTGCTCGCCGTCAACGACGCGCCGCTGAAGTTCCGCAGCGCGGCGGTGGGTTTGTTGGGAAAATTGTTCGGCTTCTGATCTTGCGACCCAAGCTCTATGCTCCCCTCCAGCACATCGGAGGACTCCCATGGAACTGGTGAAACTCGGCAAGACCGGTCTTTCGGTCTCGAAGATCTGTCTCGGCGCGATGACCTACGGCTCGCCGAAATGGCGCGACTGGGTGCTGGACGAGGAGGCGAGTCGGCCGTTCATCAAGGCGGCGCTGGAGAAAGGCATCAATTTCTTCGACACCGCCGACATCTATTCGCTCGGCGCCAGCGAGGAAGTTCTCGGCCGCGCGCTGAAGGACTTCGGGCCGTCGCGCGAGCAGATGGTGGTGGCGACCAAGGTGTTCAGTCCGATGGGCAAGACGCCAAACGAAGCCGGCCTGTCGCGCAAACACATCATGCACGCGATCGACAACTCGCTGCGCCGTCTCGGCATGGATTATGTCGATCTCTACCAGATCCACCGCTTCGATCCGGCGACGCCGATGGAGGAGACCATCGATGCGCTGCACGACGTGGTGAAGGCGGGCAAGGCGCGTTATATCGGCGCCTCGTCGATGTATGCCTGGCAGTTCGCGAAATATCTTCATCTGGCGCGCGCCACTGGCAAGACACGCTTCGTCTCGATGCAGAACCACTACAATCTTGTCTATCGCGAGGAGGAGCGCGAGATGATGCCGCTGTGCCGCGACGAAGGTATCGCGGTGATTCCGTGGAGCCCGCTGGCGCGCGGCTTCCTCGCCGGAAACCGCCGCCGCCAGGACAAGGGCGAGACCGCGCGCGCCAAGTCCGACGAGTTCGCGCACATGATGTATTACCAGGACAGCGATTTCACTGTGGTGGAGCGGGTGAGCGAGATTGCGCAGAAGCGCGGCGTTCCGAACGCGCAGGTGGCGCTGGCCTGGCTGATGCAGCAGCCCGGCGTCACCGCGCCCATCGTCGGCGCGTCGAAGCCGCATCATCTCGACGATGCGGTCGCGGCGGCGGCGCTGAAGCTGGATGCGGCGGAAATCAAGGCGCTGTCGGAGCCCTACAAGCCCCATCGCGTGCTGGGGCACACGTAAGCTAGCGCGGCAGCGCGCGGTTGCGCTGCAAGGCGGCGGCCGTGCCCAGCGCGCCGACGATGACCGACGACAGCATGGCCATGTCGGCCGGCATGCGCGGGCGCCAGACGTCGAGCAGCAGCGCGATGCGCACGTCATCTGTCGCGTTCAGAACCTCGTGGGGATAGGTGTCGTCCCACAGCATGCTGCCGCCGTTGTCGAGCTTGTGCGGCACGCCGTCGACCCACAGGATCGCGCCGAGCTCGCCTTGCGCGTTGCGCGGCATCCACAGCCCGACATGGAACCGCATGATGCCCCGAAACGGGCCGCGATGCTGCGGCACATGCTTGCCGGGCGCGAGATAGGAGAAGGTGGCGGAGAGAACTTCGGGGCATTCGTCGAGCAGCCGCGCCACGGTCGGCGCGCGCGCGAGATTTTCCGGCACCTTCGCGCCATACGCCTTCATCATGAACATGCGCCAGTCGCGGCCGTCATTGGCCGAGATGTCCTTCTGCTCGCGCATGACTTCGTGGAAGCGCGGGATACGATCGATCATGCCGC
Organism: Rhizomicrobium sp.; assembly: GCA_035601715.1. Taxonomy (GTDB): domain Bacteria; phylum Pseudomonadota; class Alphaproteobacteria; order Micropepsales; family Micropepsaceae; genus Rhizomicrobium. Next base: position 1,685 of record DATNNS010000417.1, on the reverse strand, counting down.
CGATGGCGAGCGCCTCGTCGCGCATCGCTTCCCAGGCATCGACAAAACGGCTGGCATTTGGAAAATCACGCGCGGCGTTGAGAATCGGCGGAGCGTCTATGCGCCGGTCGTAAATCCAGCGCAGCGCATCGCCGGCGTGGTCGTAAAAGACGGACATGACGGATTCATCCTCTGCCGGAACGGCGGACAGGCAGCCCCCTGGGATGGCGGCGGAGGATATCCTAAACCGGCCGGCCATCATTTGGTTTCAGAACAGGACGGTCTTACGGCAGGCCGGCCCCGCTGTGGTGTTAAACTCCGTCCATGAAACGTTCAGGCGGCGAATGCGTTGCGCCGCCGTCGTCACGGGTTCGGCTCTCCAGCCACATGGCGTTGAGAACCGCAAAGGTGCAGGCGAAGCCCAGCCCCAGAACCCAGGAAAAATACCACATGGCGCAAGCCTCCTAATAGGCGGTCTTGGAATTCTGACCGATGCTTTCGGCGCTGACCGGCCCGCGCATCACCCGATAGACCCAGGCGGTATAGGCGAGCACCACCGGCAGGAAGATCACCACCGCGCCCAGCATGACCGCGAGCGTGAGCCGGCTCGACGAGGCGTCCCACACGGTCAGGCTGGCATTGGGTTCGCTGGACGACGGCATCAGGAACGGAAACAGCGCGGCACCGGCCGTCGCGATCGTGCCAATCGGCACGCAGGCGGAGAAGACAAAGGCCCACCCCGGACGGCGGCGCAGCATCACGGCCAGCGCGGCGCCGAGATAGGCAAGCGCGACGGTGAGTCCGAGAGCAGGATGCGCGGCGAAATTGGCGAGCCAGCCGCCGGGCACGCGCGCCACGGTCTTCATCAGCGGATTGGACGGCGCGTCATGCGCCATCTGTCCGACGATCCGCAATCCGTCCAGCCGCGAGACCCAGAAACCGGCGAGCGCAAACAGGATCGCGAATGCGAGCGCGGCGTACGGCATGATGGCCGCGGCACGGTCCTTGACCGGTCCGGAGGATTTCAGATTGAGCCAGCTCGCGCCATGCAGCACGATCATGCTGAGGCTCACCAGCCCGACAAGCAACGCGAACGGGTTGAGCAGCGCCAGCAGCGTGATCGTCGAATGGAAGCGCAGATCGGCATCGAAACCGAACGGCACGCCTTCGAACAGATTGCCGAAGGCGACGCCGAATACCGTGCCCGGCACGATGCCGCCGGCGAACAGGGCGTAATCCCAGAACGCGCGCCAGCGCGGATTGTCGACCTTGCTGCGGAATTTGAAACCGACCGGACGCAGGATCAGCGTCGCCAGCACCAGGATCATCGCGAGATAGAAGCCGGAGAAACTGGCGCCATAGAGCGCCGGCCACGCCGCGAAGATCGCGCCGCCGCCCAGGATGAACCACACCTGGTTGCCCTCCCAGACGGGACCGACCGTGTTGATCGCGATGCGCCGCTCGATGTCGGTGCGGGCGACGAAGGGAAGCAGCGCCGCGGTGCCGAGGTCGAAGCCGTCCATCACCGCGAAGCCGATCAGCAGGATGCCGAGCAGCGCCCACCAGATGAGCCGCAGCGTCGCGTAGTCGAACATCACGCGGCCTCCTCTTTGGGCGCCGACCCCAACGTCGCGTCGGGTCCGAGCCGGATGTATTTGGCGAGCAGAGTGAGATCGACGATCAGGAGCGACGAATAGAAGAGGACG
>DATNNS010000416.1:0-2324 GCA_035601715.1 Rhizomicrobium sp. | reverse complement strand
GGCGCCGCCGCGACCGCCTCGATCAGGCCGGACAGCAGGTTGACCGAAACGCGCGGCAGCGGCGTTCCGATGGTCGCGCGCGGGGCGGCATCGGTCTTCTGCGCCAGCCGCTCGGCGCGCCGCGTCGTCATCTCGACATAGATGCGATCGACGAGGGCGAGGAACGCCGGATCGTTGCGGTCGCGCGGTTTGCGCAGATCGATCTTGATCTCGGTGACGACGCGGCCGGGATTGGTGGAGAACAGCAGTACGCGGTCGCACATCAGCACCGCTTCCTCGATATTGTGGGTGACCAGGATCACGCCCTTGATCGGCAGCTGGCCTTCGCCCCACAGTTCGAGGAAATCGGTGCGCAGGTTCTCCGCGGTCAAGACATCGAGCGCGGAGAACGGCTCGTCCATCAGCAGGATGTTGGGATGCACGACGAGCGCGCGCGCGAAGCCGACGCGCTGGCGCATGCCGCCGGAAAGCTCGCGCGGATAGGCGCTTTCGTAACCGTCCAGCCCGATCAGATCGATCGCGGCCAGCGCGCGCTTGCGGATCTCGGCCTGCGGCAGGCCGAGCGCTTCGAGGCCGATCTGCACGTTCTCCAACACGGTGAGCCAGGGGAATAGCGCGAAGCCCTGGAACACCATCGCGATGCCTTGCGCCGGGCCGCCCACGGGATGGCCCATGTAGTTGACCGTGCCCGCGGTCGGCGGCGACAGGCCGGCGATGATGCGCAACAGAGTCGACTTGCCGGAGCCCGAGCGGCCGAGCAGGCCTGCGATCTCGCCCTCGCGCAAGGTGAGATCGACATCTTCGAGCACGAGCAGTTCGCCGCCGCCGGGCCTTGCGAAGGCGCGGCGGACATTGTGCAGATCGAGAAGGGCGCTGGTTTCCATGTCAGCCTCAGGTCAGGCGGAACTTGCGTTCCGCATACCAGTAGAGCGGGCGCCAGAACAGCCGATTGATGATGGTCACCAGGATCGACATCACCGCGATGCCGAGCACGATGCGATGGAAATCTCCGTCCACTGTCGCTTGTTGGATATAGGAGCCGAGGCCATGCGCCTTGATGGTCTTGCTTCCCCAGCTCACGAATTCCGCCGCGATCGCCGCGTTCCACGATCCGCCCGAGGCGGTGATCGCGCCGGTGACGTAGAAAGGAAACACGCCAGGCAGCGCCACCCTGCGCCACCACAGCCAGCCGCCGACCTGGAAATTGGTGCTCGCGTCGCGCAGTTCGCGCGGCAGGGCGGAAGCGCCCGCGATGACGTTGAACAGGATGTACCATTGCGTGCCCAGCACCATCAGCGGCGACAGCCAGATGTCCGGATTGAGCGTGAAGCTGACGATGACATAGACGGCCACCGGGAACAGCAGATTGGCCGGAAAGGCGGCCAGGAATTGCGCGATCGGCTGCACGATTCCGGCAAGTTTGGGTCGCAGGCCCACATAGATTCCGATCGGCGTCCAGATCGCGCTGGCGATGGCGATCAGGATTACCACGCGCAGCAGCGTGATGAGGCCGAGCCCGAACGCCTTGAAAGTCTCGCTGACCGGGAGTTCCGCCCCGCTGAACAGGTAGATTTGCCACGCCGCGAAAGCGACGGCCACGAACACGATCAGGTACCAGGAAAAATCCGCCAGCCGCGTCACGATCGGGCTGGGCGCCGCCGCCGCGCGCCTGACGGGCGGGCTCAACCGGTAAGTCCACTGCATCAGCCGGTGCACCGGCGCCGCCATCATGTCGAACAGCCTCGCGCGGCGGATCACGGTCAGCATCCAGGATTCGGGCTGTTCGCTGGATTGCTCCTGGTCGATGCGGAAACGGTCCGCCCAGGCGACCAGCGGGCGGAACATCAGCTGATCGTAGATCAGGATCACGATCAGCATCGCGCCGATGGCCCAGAAGATCGCGGTCAGGTCCTGGTGCGCGATGGCGAGCGCGATGTAGGAGCCGATGCCGGGAAGCGCGATTTGCGTCTTGCCCACGCTGATGGCTTCCGAATAAACGACGAAAAACCAGCCGCCCGACATCGACATCATCATGTTCCAGATCAGCGAGGGCATGGCGAAAGGCACTTCGATGCGCCAGAAGCGCGCCCAGCCGTTCAGCCGGAACACCTGGCCGGCCTCGATCAGCTCGGGCGGCACGGTGCGCAGCGACTGGTAGAAGCTGAAGGCCATATTCCAGGCCTGGCTGGTGAAGATCACGAAGACACAGGCCATCTCGGCGCCGAAGATCCGTCCCGGCGCCAGCGACAGGAAAAACGCCGTTACGACGGCCAAGAAGCCCAGCGGCGGCACCGATTGCAGGATGTCGAGCAGGGGGATCAGCA
>DATNNS010000415.1:0-2462 GCA_035601715.1 Rhizomicrobium sp. | reverse complement strand
AGCCGCGTCTGTTTCTCCCGATGATCCTCGACGGCCGCTCCCAAGGATTCGCGCGCGTCGGTTTCGCGTACCGTTTGGTCGGCAAGTTCTGTCAGGGCAGCTTTGTGCTGTCGCAGCGCATTGGCAAGTTCCATGACCGCCCCGCGATACTCGCCGAGCGATCGTTCCATGACATCGAGGCCGGGGGCGGCGGCCGGTAGATTCAGATCGCGTGCGTCCAGACTCAGCTCGTCCCGCGCGCGTGCGAGGGCGTGGTCGGCCTGCGCGAGCTTGGACTCTGCCTCGCCGAGACACGCCTGCGCCTCACGCCGCCGTTGCTCGGCGGCATTGTTCTCGGCATGCCAACGCAGGAGGCCATCGTCGGTCGGCGCACGTGCATACTCGTTGCGCGCGTCTTCACGGAAGGCGGCGAGCTGCTCGGTGGCCGACTGTTGGGCCGCGAGTGCCGCGGCGAGTTCGCCCAAGCGGGTGGCGATGTCATCGAGGCGCGCCCGGCGCGCGGCCTCGCGCGCGGCGTGACCGATATAGCGCGCGTCGGGTTTCGTCCAGGCGCCCCGCACGGTGCCCACGCGAAATTGCCCGCTCGGCGACACCCAGGTTTCGGCATCGACCGGCTCATCCCCGGCACAGGCCACCGAGCGCAATAGGGCGGACAAAGTGCCGGCATCGATACGGGCGCCGCCGCCCACGGCCGGGATGGTGGGTATCAGCCAGTCCGCCAAGGAATTCGCATGCGGCGGCCGCACGGTAAAGATGACATCGTGGGTGCGAGCATGGACTACCGTGCCTTCCGGGAGCACCCAGGCGTCGAGGAGGCCGCCGGCCTCCAAGGCCGCCTCCACACCCGCGCGGGCGCCACTCGGCACGTGGGAGGCAAAATCAACCAGCTGCCACAGCGGCGCGCCGGCCGCTTCGGCGCGGATGGACGCATCTCGGGTGTAAGGCACAGGAGGCGCCTGGTCTTCGCCCGCCTCGAGACGCGCGCGTTCCGCGTACAACTCGCTCTGCTCCAGGGCCAAGAGCCTGCGTTCCTCTGCCAGCGCGGCGGCGCGCGCCGCGAAGTCCTGTTCCACAAGCTGGAGCACGCGATCCAACGCCGCGCGCATGGGATTCATGCCGCTCTGGGTGGTATGCCAAAGCTCCAGCTCGTCCAGGACAGCATCGACCTCGGGAATGCGCAGCGCCTGCGCGGCCTGTCCATACTGCCGCCACGCGGCCAGGAGTTTGGCGCTTCCCTCCAGCAAATTCTCCGCGGCGTGCCGGGCGGCCTCGGATGCGATGTCGAAGGCCTCGGCATGCAACGCTTGAGCGTCCTGTGCCCGGGTGCGGGCCCGCGCAGCCGCCTCCACCTCGCGCAGACGTTTGCGGATCACGGCAATCTCCTCGCGGCGGCGCGCTTCGGATTCTCGCCGCTCGCGAAGCAAGGCGGTGATGCCCGCCTCGGGGAGATGCGTCACGCCGTCAGGTAGAGACACGCCCTGCAGCGCGCGTGCATGCCCGTCGGCGAGTCCCGTATCGCGCGCCAGATGGGCAGCACTGGATGCAGAGTCCACCAGCGTGGAGCGACTGGCATCGGCCTGCCCGCGCCGACGATTGGCTGCCTCCGCTTCGCGAGTGAGTTGGGTGCCTGCGAGTGTTTCCCGTTTCGCGGCCTCATCCATTAGCACGCGGCATTCGGCGGCTCGATCACGGGCACTGGACAGCCTGTTCGCATCTCGCATGATAGGGTCCGATCGCAACACGAGCAGTCGGGCTTCGTCGGCCGCCAGCTGTTCCTCCAAGCTTTGCTGTTGCGACTGGTAACGGATGACCCGGGCGCGCGCCTCGTCGAGTTCCGTCTGCGCGGCGTTGACGTCACGGCTCGCATTGTCGAAATCGGTCTGCGCCTGCCGCAGGGTTCTTGCACGGCGCCGGGTGGCCACCTGGGCGTAGCGTCGATAGCGGGTGCCGAACGCTCCGATCGCTTTGCGCATGGCCTCGATCTCTTCCAGGTCACGCCGGATGTCCGTGAGTTCGCTCATGGCCTCGGCGACATCCTCGAGTGCGGCACGATCGAGCGGCCGCAGGGCGTGGGTCAGCGCTTCCGAGAGGCGCCCCTCGTCGGGGTTTTTGGACAGCTGCGGCTGGCGCAACTGAATCAACGTGTCGACCAGCGCGTCATAGCGTTCGGTCCCCAGATGAAACAGCTTCTCATCCACTGCGCGACGATAAGCCTGCGCGGTCGGGAATACCTGGCCATGGGCACCAATAGCCTCGATCAAGCGTTCCCGGGATAACGCGGTCTTCTCCGTCGTGGTCAGCCACAGATCCGCGCCGATACGTTGGTCGGTGATGAAGAACCATGAGTCCGTCGTCGGGCGGCCGGCGATGGCGCGCAAACCGCAGCCCAAGGTCAGCGTAAGGACTTTCCCGGCGCTGTTGAGGCGGCCGAACTCCATCCACGTGTAGCCGATGCGGCGCTC
>DATNNS010000414.1:0-2611 GCA_035601715.1 Rhizomicrobium sp. | reverse complement strand
ATACCTCGAAGACACCCATCCCACCCCGCCGCTGATCGGGGCTTCGCCCGAGCAAAAGGCGGAGACGCGCAAATGGACGCGGCGCATCGACCTCAACATCTGCGAGCCGCTGGCCAACGGCTTTCGCTTCAGCCAGGGCCTGCCGCTGTTCAAGGACCGCATCCCCACCGTGCCGGAAGCGGCCGACGGATTGAAGGGTATCGCGCAGCACTATCTCAAATGGCTCGACGGCGAGATGGCGGGCAAGGAGTTCGTCTGCGGCAAGCGGTTCACGCTTGCCGACGTGCTGCTGTTCTGCTTCGTGGATTTCGGCGGCCAGGTTGGCCAGCCGCTCAATCCGGAGTTCAAGACTCTCGGCGCATGGTTCGCCCGCGTGAAAGAACGGCCGAGCGCGAACGCGTGAGATCGATTCTCTTCAACCCTCCCCTCGAGGGAGGGTCGAAAATGCGAAGCATTTTCGGGGAGGGGGCCAGGTCTCGACCATCGGGGCATGCCCCCTCCCCGAAATTTGCTTCGTTGCGCTCCGCAAATTGTCGACCCTCCCTCAAGGGGAGGGTGGTTCTTGTTCTCGCGCTGCTGCTCTCATCCCCCGCCCTCGCCGCGCCCGGCGTTACGGCCACCGAGGTCACCGTCGGGACGCATGTCGATCTGTCGGGGCCGCTGTCGCCGGTGGGGACGGCGGTGCGCAACGGACTCAGGATGGCGTTCGACGAGATCGATGCCAAAGGCGGCATCAACGGCCGCAAGCTGCGCCTGGTCGTCGCCGACAACGGCTATCAGCCATCCAGGGCGATTGCCGCGGCGCGGACAAAGCTTTCGCCGAAAAAGATCTTCGCCATTCTCTGTCCGGTCGGCACGCCGCCCGTTGCCGCCGCGATGCCTTACTTCGTCAATGCCGGGACGTTGCATCTTTTCCCGTTCACGTCGCCGGACGATACCTATGTTCCGTCACAGCCGCTCGAATTCGCGGCCGATCTGCCGGTCGCGGCGCAAACCCGCATCGGCTTGCATGATCTGCTGAACCTGCGCGGCACGCTCAGCGTCGGCGTGCTCTACCGCGACGACGCGTTCGGCCGCGCGGCGCTCGCCGGCGTCAACGACGAGATGATCCGCCGGCACCTGGCGCTGCCGCCGGCCGCGCGCTTCGCGCCGGGCGCGTCCAGCGTGACGCGGCAGCTCGCGACCCTGCGCGCGAGCGGCGCGGAGATCGTGGTGCTGGGCGGCGTGGCGCAGGAAGCGTTCGCGGCGATGCAGGAGGCCCGTTCGCGCGGCTGGTTCCCCGTGTTCCTGTGCACCACCGCCTGCTATGTGCCGCAGGTGCCGACGCTCGGCGGCCGCGCGGTCTCCGGCCTTTATGCGATCGGCACCACGCCCATTCCATACCCGGACGATCCGCTGCTGGGCCGCTGGGCGGCGCGCTACGAAAAGCTGTTCGGCGTTCCGGCTACGGCGGAGGCATTGCGCGCCTATCTCGATGCGCGGCTGTTCGCGGCCGCGCTGGCGCGAACCGGCGCGGCGCCCAGCCAAGCCCGCTTCGCCCGCGCGCTGGAGACCCTGCCGCCGTGGCGCGACCCGGACTTCGGCGGCGAGCCCATCGATTTCAGTCCGCGCGATCATCTGGGTTTCCACACCGGCTTCCTGGCCCAGATCCGCGGCGGCCGCTGGACGATCGTCGCGGCGCCAACACGTTAGCGTGTGCGCATTAAGCATGGCGCGACATTCATGGGCGGTTCAGGGCAGAACATGCCTAATATCTTATGATGCATCACTTCGATCCGCCGCCACCGCCGCCCAAGCGCTCGGGAGCCACCGGCTTTCTGTGCGCCTGCGTGGCCGTGCTGCTGGCGCCGTCGGCGCTTGTCTGGCTGGTGCGCGGCATCGGCTTCGCGCTGAGCTGCGCGCCGGGGCCCGGTGCGTGTCACGGCATGGCGCTCGGCGGCGGTCTGCGCGATGCGCTCGATCTGGCCTGGCTGCTCGGCGCAAATCCGCTGGCCGCGATCTTCATCGCGCTCGCCGCCGCGATCACCGCGCTCGCCGCGCGCCGCCCGCTTTCCGCCGGGCTGAGCCTGCTGGTGCTGCCGATCGCGGCGCTGCTGCTGCCCACGGCGGCGGTATGGATGTCGACCTATCCCGGCTGCCAGGTGAACGACGCCGGCGTCGGCGACTGCACCTTGTGGGGCGCGCAGATGGGCATGGCGTTCCACCAGGCCGCGCGCACGACGGGTCTCATCTATGACATCGCGCCTTACACCTTCGCGCTGGCATTGATGGTGGGCGCGATCGGATTCCTGTTCTTCCGGCCCGAGGAATACGGGCGGAAATAGGCAGGCCTAGGAATAGGCCTTGCCGTCGATGGCGCGGGCGAGGCCTTTGACGACGCGGAACAGGTAGAACACCGCGAACGCCACCAGCGCGAGGCCGATTGCAGGCACAATCGCGATCAGCGCCGCAGGCGGATCGCCGTGATGGCCGAACAGTCCGAAAACGCCCAGGCCGACGAGCGCCAGCACGGCGACCATCACCGCGATGCCCAGCCAGAACATCGCGATCATGTTGCGGAAATGGCTTTCATAGATCGTGCCGCGCGCTTCGTCACGTTTCACATAAGCGA
>DATNNS010000413.1:0-4406 GCA_035601715.1 Rhizomicrobium sp. | reverse complement strand
CGGCAGCGAGGCCGATTTCGATGCGTTGCTGGCGGCGGCGCATGCGCGTGGGCTGAAAGTCCTTACCGACGAAGTGCTCGCGCATACCTCGGACGAGCACGCCTGGTTCCTCGACAGCCTCAAGCGCGGCGAGAAATCGGATTGGTATATCTGGCAAGACCCGAAACCAGACGGCACGGTGCCCAACAACTGGCTGTCGGCTTTCGCAGGTCCCGCCTGGGCCTATCAGCCGATGCGCCGGCAATATTACCACCACAAATTCCTGCGCCAGCAGCCCAAGCTCAACTGGCGCAATGCGCAAGCGAAAGCGGCGGCGCTGGCGGTGCTCGACCGCTGGCTCGCCCGCGGCGTCGACGGCTTCCGGCTCGACGTCGCCAACGCCTATCTTCACGACGCGTCGCTGACCGACAATCCGCCTGTGCCGCAGGCGGAACGCAACGCCCATAGCTGGATGCACGCGCCGAATTTGCAGCGCCACTGGCACGACAGCAATCTGGTTGAAGAGATCGAAGCGCTGAACGCAGTGCGCGAGACGGTCGAGCGCTATTCCGACCGTTTCGTGATGGGCGAGTTCTCCGAGGAGCCCGAACGTTGCGGCTGCTTCGCGGCGCCCGACAAGGGTCTGCATTCCGGCTACAGCTTTCCGCTCTTGGAGGCGCGCAAGCTCGGCCCCGATTTCATCGCCAAGCATTTCGCCATGCTCGCGAAATATCCCGAGCATTGGCCCGCGGTCGCCTTCTGCAACCATGACATCATGCGCACGCTGACGCGCTTCGGCGGACCGGACGCGCCGTCCGCCTTGGCGAAGATGATGCTGGCGCTGCTGTTCTCGCTGAAAGGCACCGCGCTGCTCTATCAGGGCGAGGAACTCGGCCTGCCGCAGGCGAGCCTCACCCGCGAGCAGCTCAAGGATCCCGTCGGCGATCTCTATTATCCCTATACCGGCGGCCGCGACGGTTGCCGCACACCGATGCCGTGGGACGCCAGTGCGCCCAATCTCGGTTTCTCGACCGGCACGCCCTGGCTGCCGGTGTCGCCTTTGCACAAGCCTCTGGCCGTAACCGCCCAGACCGGTGATGGCAACTCCACGCTCAACTTCGTGCGCCGAATTCTCGCGATGCGGAGAAACACTCCCGCGCTCGTGCAGGGTGAAATCGAGTTCCTCGACGCACCCGCGCCGATCCTCGCCTTCATACGTGCGCACGAAGGTGAGCGTGTGCTGTGCGTCTTCAACATGGGTCGCGAGATCGCGGTGTTCACCGGCGAGACCGGCAGCCCGATCGTCGGTTGCGGCGAAGTGCTCAGCAGTGCGGGGCGGCTCGATCTCGCGCCTTATGCCGCGTGGCTCGCCGCGCTCTGACGACGACCTTTATAGCGCGGGAACCAATAGCGTCACGGTCAGCGCAAGCGCGGACGCGGCCGCCAGCACCAAGGCGATCTCCAGAAGCACTCTGCCGGGCGCGTTGGCGCGATTGCCGGCATGGCTGTCGGCTTCGCGGGCCCATCGCCTATCGTTGGAATTGGCGTAGGCCTGACGGCTACCGAATTCGAAAGGCGCCTGAGTGCGATAGAGGGAAAGGCTGCTGTGTTTCACGAATGCTCACCGAATTGCCGCAACGCTGGCATAGCGCGGCCGGCCGTATAAATTCGATGCGGGACGTGCGTGCCCGATATAGCAATTTCATAGTCGCCGCGCCGAGCTTGCGCCGGCGTCAAACGCCGCCAGCACCGCCTCGACCGGAAGCAGCACGCAGCGATGGCGGTTGCGATGCTCGGTGGCGCCTTCGAAGGCGGCGTAGGCGGCGAACGGCGGGGCGGGCGCGGCCGCTTTCGTCACCAGCATGGCGGCGAGATCGTTGGCCAGCTTTTCCACGTCCTCGTGCGAAGCGCCCTTGAGCGCCTCGCCGAGAATGGAGGCCGAGGCTTGCGTCAGGACGCAGGCCTTGGTGTCATGCGCCATCGCGCACACGCGGCCGTCCTCCAGCGCCAGATCGACGATCACTTTGTCGCCGCAAGTCGGATTGAAAGCTTCTCCGGTCGCGTTGGGATGGGGCAGGCGGCCCGCGCCGTGGGCGTCGGCCGCGAGGCGCAGCAGTTCCTTCTTGTAGAGTGGATCGCTCATGTGAACCGCACGGTCGCGACCGCCTGCGCGGCAATGCCTTCGCGGCGCCCCGTGAAGCCCATGCCTTCGGTGGTCGTCGCTTTCACGCTGACGCGCGAAATATCGAGACCGAGAATCGCCGCGATGCGCGCGCGCATCGCGGCGCGATGCGGCGCGATCTTCGGGCGCTCGCAGATCAGCGTGACATCGCAGTGCGCCACTGCACCGCCGGCTGCGCGCACGAGCGTCAGGGCATGTTCCAGGAACAGCGAGGACGTGGCGCCGCGCCACTTCGCGTCTGTTGGCGGGAAATGCTCGCCGATATCGCCCGCGCCGATCGTGCCGAGGATCGCGTCGGTCAGCGCGTGCAGACCGGCATCGGCATCGGAATGGCCTTCGAGAGCATGGTCGTGGGCGAGCTTCACGCCGCAAAGCCAGATGTGATCGCCCGCCGCGAAGCGATGCGCGTCGAAGCCAAAGCCGGTGCGGAATTCGCCGCCGCCGCCGAGCAGGCGTTCGGCCGTCGCGAAATCTTCCGGCGCCGTGATCTTCATGTTGGTCTCTTCGCCCGCGACCGCAACGATCTTCAAGCCTGCCAGCTCGGCGAGCGCCATATCGTCGGTCGCATCCTGGCCCACGAAGTGGCGATGGGCTTTCAGGATCGCGTCGAAGCGGAATCCCTGCGGCGTCTGCGCGCGCTGCAGACCGTCACGCGGCACGGTTGTCCACCTGCCATCTGTCTCGCGCTTGAGCGTGTCGGCGACCGGCAGCAGCGGGATCGCCGCATCGGCTTGCGCGAGCGCCGCGATCACGCGTTCGATCAGCGCCGGCGAAACCAGCGGGCGCGCGGCATCGTGAATCAAGACGAGATCCGGCGCGTGTTTCGCAAGCGCTTCGAGGCCATTGCGCGCCGATTGCTGACGTGTCTCGCCGCCGCCGACAGGCGGCAGCGCATCGAAGCCGGCCATCGCGGTTTTGTAATCGCCGGCCTGGTCCGCACCGATCACCACTTGAATGAGTGATGTCCGCGCCGCGAATGCCTCCGCGCTGCGCCGCAGCACTGCCTGGCCGGCGAGGGCACGGTATTGCTTTGGCCCTCCCGCGCGTTCGCCACGGCCGGCTGCCACGATCAGGGCTGCGATCTTCGCCATCCATTCTCCGGAAAGGGCAGGAAACTAGGGGCGTTTTACCCTGCGGCCAAGTGGTGCTTGCTCCGCCGCCTGCCCATACTATGATCAATTGAAGTCCATGCCCAATAAACAGGCAATGTCGCTGACGCTCGACCGCCCGATTGCTCCCGGCCAGATCGCCGCGGCGATGCCCATGCCCGTGCTGCTGATCGGGCGCGGCGCGCGGATCCTGTTCGTCAATCCCGCTGCCGAGCAGTTCTTCGAAACCGGCGAGGGCACGCTGCTCAAGCAGACCCTGACCGAGATTGTCCCCTATGGCAGCGCGATCCTGCAGGTCTTCGAGCAGGCGCGAACGCGCGGCGCCTCGGTCGGGGAGCGCGACGTCGACCTTTCGATGCCGCGCCATGGCGAGCGCATTGCCGACGTCACGGCCACCCCGGTGGCCGAGCCCGAAGGCGCCGTGCTGATCACGCTGCATGAGCGCGGCTTCGCCCAACGTCTCGATCGCCAATTGCTGCACCGAAGCGCCGTGCGCTCGCTCAACGGCATGGCGGCGGTTCTCGCCCATGAGATCAAGAATCCGCTCGCCGGCATTCGCGGCGCGGCGCAATTGCTCGAAGATACGGTGCCCGAAGGCGAGAAGGGACTCACGCAACTCATCTGCCAGGAATCCGATCGCATCAGCGCGCTGATCGATCGCATGGAGGAGTTCGGCAACACCCGGCCGTTCCCGCGCCAGCCTGTGAACATCCACGAAGTACTCGACCGCGTGCGCAAGGTCGCGGCCACCGGATTCGGCCGCGATGTCGCCTTCGCCGAAACGTTCGATCCGTCGCTGCCCGACGTGCTGGGCGATCGCGATCAGCTGATCCAGGCATTCCTCAATCTGGTGCGCAACGCCGCCGACGCGGTGCCGGAAAAGGGAGGCGAGATCGCGCTGACCACGGGCTATCGCCCGGGCATGACGGTGAGCGCCGGCGGCACGCGCACCGGCCTGCCGCTCGAGATTACCGTGCGCGACAACGGCTCGGGCGTGCCGGCGGATCTCAAGGCCCACATCTTCGACCCGTTCGTCACCACCAAGCCGCGCGGCAGCGGGCTGGGGCTCGCGCTCGTCGCCAAGATCGTCGGCGACCACGGCGGCGTCATCGAATGTGATTCCGTTCCCGGCCGCA
>DATNNS010000412.1:0-3165 GCA_035601715.1 Rhizomicrobium sp. | reverse complement strand
TGCCCACGCCAATCCGCAATTGCGCGCGCGCGCCGAGCAGGCGCTGGGCGGACACGACCGCATCGAGATCCTCGCGCCTCTCGATTACGTGTCGTTCATCCACCGCATGCGCAAAAGCACGCTGATCCTGTCGGATTCCGGCGGCATCCAGGAGGAAGCGCCGGCGTTCGGCATCCCGGCGCTGATCCTGCGCGAGTCTACCGAGCGGCCCGAAGCGGTCGAAGCCGGCGTCGCCCAGCTCGTCGGCATCAAGACGGCCGCGATCTTCGATGCCGCAGCGAAGCTGCTGCTCGATGCCGAAGCCTATGGACGCATGGCGCGGGTGACCAATCCGTTCGGCGACGGCACGGCGGGCGAGAAGATCGCGGCGGCCATCGAAGCCTTCATCGCCAGCGGCACGTTGAGCCGTTCGGCGGCGGCATGAGGACGCCCGCGTGACACCTATCCTGAACATCCTGATGCAGGATACGATCGAGCGGCCGCAATTCGTGATCGGCGCGCATGATTTCCTCGTGGCGCATTGGGTGTGGATGCAGGCTGCGGTGCTGGTCGCGGCGTTGCTCATTTTCATATCGAGCATCGACGACGCCATTCTCGATCTGACCTATTGGCTGATGCGCCCCTTCCTGAACTGGCGGCTGCCGTCGACCGAAGAGGTTTCGCAAAGGCCGGAGCGGCTGACCGCGATCCTGATTCCGGCGTGGCAGGAATCCGACGTCATCGGACGCATGCTGTCCAATCTGCTGGGAACCCAGGACTACACGAACTTCCATGTCTTCGTCGGGGCCTATCCCAACGATCCGGCGACCAAGAGCGCCGTCGAGGACGTGGGGACGCGCTTTGCGAACGTGCACTGCGTCGTCACCAGCGATCCGGGTCCGACAAGCAAGGCGGATTGTCTCAACCAGCTTCTCGAAGCGGTGCTGGAATTCGAGCGCTCGAACGGGAAGTTCGAGATGTTCGTGAATCAGGACGCGGAGGACGTCGTCCATCCGTTCTCCTTGAAGACCATGAACTGGTTCATCGATCCGCACGGCATGATCCAGCTTCCGGTCCTGTCGATCGACCGGCGCTGGAGCGATCTGGTCGCCGGCCACTACATGGACGAATTCGCCGAATGGCATGGCAAGGATCTGGTCGTGCGTTCGCTGCTCACCGGTGAGACGCCATCCGCCGGCGTCGGCACCGCCTTCAGCCGCGAGGCGATCGACAGGCTGCGCCAGGACGGCGCGGTGTTCGATTCCACCAGCCTCACCGAGGACTACGAAGTCGCGCACCGCCTGGCGCAGTTGAACATGAGCTCGCGCTTCGTGCGCTTCCGCGCGCTGATGCCCTATATGCGCAAGGCGCGCTTCGGCAGCGGCCTGGTTTCGGCGCGCCGCCGCGAACTCGTCTGCACGCATGAGATTTTCCCCGATCGGATGGGCACCGCGCGCCGCCAGAAGGCGCGCTGGATGCTGGGCATTTCCTTTTTCGGCTGGCGCAAGATCGGCTGGTACGGAACGCTGTGGAACCGCTACTTCCTGATGCGCGACCGCAAATCGCTGATCACGGCGCCGGTTGCCGTTTTGGGCTATGTGATCGTGGTGCAGTATCTGCTGGCGGCGGCGCTGGTCGCGCTTGTGCCCGGCATCGGCCCTCTTCCCAATGCGGTGCGCTATCCCTGGGAATGGACGATCATCACGATCAACCTGCTGTTCCTGATCAACCGGCTGCTGCATCGCGCGCTGTTCGTCTGGCGCGCCCATGGCATCCATCAGGTCGCGCTGTCGCCGGTGCGCGCTGTCGTCGGCAACATCGTTGCGTTCCTCGCCTTCCTGCGCGCGGAGCGGCTCTACATCGTCAACCTGTTCACGTCCCGGCCCGTCGCCTGGGACAAGACGCAGCATTACTATCCCACCGCCGCCGCGATCCGGAACGGCAAGACGACGGTCGGAGACATTCTCCAGCATTCCGGCTCCATCACGCATCAGGATTTGTCGGCGGCGCGCACGTCGCAAACCGCCCGCTACCGGCCGCTATGGCTTCAGCTGCTCGATCAGGAATCGATCGACGACGTCAGTCTCGCGAAGGCGTTCGCGGAACAATTCCACACCGACTACACCAGCTTCGACGCACTCGCCGTCGATGCGCGCGCGCAGCAATCGCTCAAGCCGGCGGACATGGCGCGCTATGCGGTCTTTCCAATCGAACGGAGTGGCCGGCGCGCCGTCATCGCCCAGGCCGAGCCGCTGTCGTCCGCCGAGAAGCGCCAGCTCAAGGCGAAGCTGCGGCGCAAGAGCGGCATCACGCGGGTGGCGTTCAAATTCGCACCGCTCGGTGACGTCGCCTTCGCGATCCACCAGGCGCATGAGAGCGACCCGTCGATCGCCGGCGCGCAGCAGGCGATCGAAGCGATGCGCGCAGCCGGAACCATCGACCAGGACCAGACGGATCAATTGTGGCGCGCGATGCGCAGCTCCTATGTGCGGCTTGGCGATCTTCTGGTGCGGCGCGGCGTCGTCGATCACCGTGCGTTGTGGCGGGCGCTGAAAGTCGCGTGGCGCAAGGACCGTTCGCTGGGCGACGTCCTGCGCAAGACCCGCGGCGTGCCGCAGGAGGCGCTGGAACAGGCGCTCGCGATCCATCAGGCGTGGCGGCCCGATCCGGTCGCGGCGTCGCAGCAGATCGGCGTCGGATTGCCGGCGCGCCGTGCGTGGCCGCGGCGCGTAGTGCTGCCGGCGGATACCTATCTGGACAAGGTGGCGTAGAGCGATGTCGCGGCCGATCAAAATTTGCGCAAGCTTGGCGGCGGCCGTCGCGCTCGCGCTGGCCTGCGGACCGGCCGCGGCCAAAAGCCTGTCCGATATGCGCGACCAGGCCTACGCTCTGGAAGCAAAAGGCGATTGCGCGAATGCCTATCCGATCTTCCTCGCCGCGGCGGCGAAAAGCGGCGGCGCGGCGGAAGACAATCTGGCGGCGGCCAATTGCGCGGTCGATCTCAAGCGCACGAAGGACGCAATCGCGGAACTGCACCTGGCGCTGGCCAAGCGCGCGCAACTCTCCAACCAGGAGCGCATCGAGGCGCTGGAGACGCTGGCCTATCAGCTCGAAGACACGGGCGACAACACGGCTGCGGCCAACGTCTGGGACGATGCGCTCAAGGAAGCCGATACCGGCGAAATC
>DATNNS010000411.1:0-2281 GCA_035601715.1 Rhizomicrobium sp. | reverse complement strand
GGCGACGATTTGCTGCTGCGTAACTTCGAAGGCGGCATCTATCGCTATCCCGATCCCGGCGGCACGCTCGGCCAGGGGAAGAACCTGTGAGGGGCATCGGCCATCTTCCACCTCCCCCTTGCGGGGAGGTCGAAAAATCCGAAGGATTTTTCGGGTGGGGGAACTTCCCCGCTGCCGGTTGCCCCCACCCGAAAACGCTTCGCGTTTTCGACCTCCCCGCAAGGGGGAGGTAGGCCAGCATGCGCATCGGGGTCGCTTACGATTTGCGGGCCGACTACCTCGCCATGGGGCTGAGCGAGGAGGAGACGGCCGAGTTCGACAGCGAGATCACCATCGACGCCATTTGCGACGCGCTCGGCCGCCAGGGCTGGGAGGTCGACCGCATCGGCAACGTCAACCGGCTGGTCGAAAAGCTCGCCGCCGGCGAGCGCTGGGACGCGGTGTTCAATTTCTGCGAGGGGCTGAACGGGCTCTCGCGCGAGGCCCAGGTGCCCGCGCTGCTCGAATGCTACAAAATCCCCTTCGTCTTCTCCGACGCCTTCACGCTGATGCTCACGCTCGACAAGGCCATGTGCAAGCGCGTGATCCGCGATTGCGGCATCGCCACCGCCGACTTCACCGTCATCGCCGACATGGCCGAGGCCAAGAGCGTCAAGCTGCCCTTCCCATTGTTCCTCAAGCCCGTGGCCGAGGGCTCGGGCAAGGGCGTGGACGAGCATTCCAAGGTCGAGAGCAAGAAACAGCTCCTCGACACCGCCCGCGACCTTTTCGCCCGCTTCCACCAGCCTGTGCTGGTCGAGACGTTCCTGCCGGGCCGCGAGTTCACCGTCGCCATTCTCGGCACGGGCGCGGACGCCAAGGTGCTGGGCGTCAGCGAGATCACGCGCAAGGACAACTGGGTTGGCGAGGGCTACGGCTACGTCAACAAGGAGCATTGGGAAGACAAGGTCGCCATCATCGCCGCCGATCCGATCTCCGCCAAAGCCGCGGGCGACGTCGCGCTGGCTGCGTGGCGGGCGCTGCGATGCCGCGACGGCGGACGCGTCGACATCCGCAACGACGCGGACGGCAAGCCCAACTTCATCGAGGTCAATCCGGTGGCCGGCCTCAGGCCCGACTATTCGGACATGTGCTTCATCGCGACCCGCGAAGGGCTGTCCTATCACCAGCTCATAGGCCGCATCATGGACTCGTTCCTGTTACGCCATCCGCAGCTCCAGGCGCGCCGCAAGGCCGCGGCCTGAGATGCCCAAGCAATGAACGTCCTCATCCTGCATTCCGACGTCCCGCCGGACGCGCCGCCCGACGAGCAGGATACGCTGTGGACCGTCGACGCGGTGAAGCTGGCGCTGGCCGAGAACGGCCACGACGTCGCCACGGCCGCGTTCCAGCCCGCGCCGGCCCATCTGAGGAGCCTGCTCGACACCTTCAAGCCGGACGTCGTCTTCAATCTGACCGAGAGCGTCTTCGGGCTCGGACAGTTCGCGATCTGGGCGGCGCAGATGCTGGAGATGAGCGGCGTGCCGTTCACGGGCAATCCCGGCGGCGCGATGGCGCTGGCGGGCGACAAGCCGTTGACCAAGTCGATGCTGCGCTCTCTCGGCCTGCCGACCGCTGGGTGGGCCGTGGGTCCGGACTGGGATGGGCTCGACCCCGGCAAGACTTACGTCGTCAAGCACGCGACGGAAGACGCCTCCGTCGGCATGACGGACGAGGCGGTGGTGCCGGGCGAGCGCGTCGCGGCGCGCGCGGCGGTCTGTGCTGCGAAACATGGCGGGCGCTGGTTCGCGGAAGAATATCTGGCGGGACGCGAGTTCAACGTGTCCTGCATCGAAGTCGACGGCAAGCCGCGCGTGCTGCCGGTGCCCGAGATGCTGTTCCAGAACTGGCCTTCCAATCGCCCCAAGCTGGTGAACTGGGACGCCAAGTGGAACGAGGATCACCCCGATCTCGACAACACCACCCGCTTCTTCGTGGGCGCCGAGGATGACGCGCTGGCCACCGAACTCACCGCGCTGGTGGCGCAGGCATGGACGCTGTTCGGCCTGCGCGGCTTCGCCCGCATCGATTTTCGCTGCGACGGCGATGACAGGCCGATGATCCTGGAGCTGAATCCAAACCCGTGTCTGGAGTCGGGCGCGGGGCTGGCCGCGGCGGCGGCGCAGATCGGCATGTCCTACGCCGATCTCTGCGAAGCCATCCTGGCCGCGGCGGTCCGTTGAGCGGCGCCATCGCGCTCAGCAAATCCTATACCTGCGTCTTCGGCGCGCCCGTGCTGCAG
>DATNNS010000410.1:0-8048 GCA_035601715.1 Rhizomicrobium sp. | reverse complement strand
CCCGGATGTCCGCGCAGGCCTTTTCGGCGATCATGTCCGGCGAGGTTTCGCCGGCGCGAATGGCGGCGTTCCTCACGGCATTGGCGGTCCGCGGCGCCAGCGTCGACGAGATCACCGGCGCCGTGCATGCGATGCGCGGGGCCATGCGCGGTATCGCGGCACCCGCCGGCGCAATCGACGTTTGCGGCACCGGCGGCGACGGCCACGGCACGCTCAATATCTCGACGGCGACCGCTTTCGTCGTCGCGGCCTGCGGCGTGCCGGTGGCAAAGCACGGCAACCGCAATATGTCCTCGAAGAGCGGCGCGGCGGACGTGCTGGAAGCGCTCGGCGTCAGGATCGATCTGGAGCCGCGCGCCGCCGAAGGCATGCTGCGCGATACCAATTTCTGCTTCCTCTTCGCACCCGCCTATCACACCGCGATGAAGCATGTGGCGCCCATCCGCCGCGAACTCGGCTTCCGCACCATTTTCAATCTGATCGGGCCGCTTTCCAACCCGGCCGGCGCCAGGCGGCAACTGCTCGGTGTCTTCGGGCGCGAATGGCTCGAGCCGTTCGCCCAGGTGCTGGCGGCGCTGGGCACCGAGAAAGCCTGGATCGTGCACGGCAGCGACGGGCTGGACGAATTGACCACGACCGGCATCACTCATGTCGCCGTTCTGGAAAACGGCAAAGTCTCGCGCCGGGAGGTCTCGCCGGAAGACATCGGCCTGCCGCGCGCCACGCTTTCGCAACTGAAAGGCGGCGATGCGAAAGAGAACGCGCAAGCGATCCGCGCGCTGCTGGCCGGCGCGCAAGGCGCATTCCGCGATATCGTTCTGCTGAACGCCGCCGCCGCGCTGGTCGTCGCGGACAAGGCCGGCGATCTGAGCGCGGGCGCAGGGTTGGCGGCCCAAGCCATCGACAGTGGACGCGCCGGCGAGGTTCTCGCCCGCATCGCTTCGTATCGAGCTCTGGCATGACCATCCTCGACGACATCGCGGTCTACAAGCGCGAAGAGATCGCGCAAGCAAAGGCGCGCGTTCCGCAAGCCGCCATCGAGCAGCGCGCGCTCGCCGCCGATCCGCCGCGCGGCTTCCGCGCCGCGCTGATGGCCCGCCGCGCGGCGGGAAAGACCGGTCTGATCGCGGAGATCAAGAAGGCGAGCCCGTCGAAGGGGTTGATCCGCGCCGATTTCGATCCGCCGGCGCTTGCCCGCGCCTACGAAGCCGGCGGCGCGACCTGTCTGTCGGTGCTCACCGACGCGCCATCCTTCCAAGGCGCGCCTGACTATCTGCGCGCCGCGCGCGCGGCCACCGCCCTGCCCGTGCTGCGTAAGGATTTCCTGTTCGAGCCCTATCAGGTGGCCGAAGCACGCGCCTGGGGCGCGGATTGCATCCTCATCATCATGGCGGCGGTGACGGACGGCGAAGCGAACGAATTGATGAAAGCCGCGCGGCGCTGGAAGATGGACGCGCTGGTCGAGATCCACAACGAGGCCGAACTCAACCGCGCGCTGCTGTTCAAGCCCGATATGATCGGCATCAACAACCGCGACCTCAAGACCTTCGTCACGGACATTGCGGTGACGCAGCGCCTCGCGCCGAAAATTCCGTCCGGCATCCTCGTCGTCGCCGAAAGCGGGCTCTCGACGCCGGCCGATCTCCAGCAACTGTCCGCGAGCGGCGTCACCACCTTTCTGATCGGTGAAAGCCTGATGCGGCAGGCCGATGTCGCCGCGGCCACCCGCGCGATTCTGGGCGGGCGCGCATGAAGAAGCTCACCCATCTCGACAAAACCGGCGCGGCGCGCATGGTCGATGTCGGCGCCAAGGCGCCGACCGCGCGCGAGGCATCGGCCGAGGCGGTCATCGTGCTCTCGCGCGAAGCCTTCGCGGCTGCGGTCTCGGGCAATGCGAAGAAGGGCGATATCCTCGCCGCCGCGCGGATTGCCGGCATCATGGCGGCGAAGAAGACATCCGAGTTGATACCGCTGTGCCATTCCATCGCGCTGACCAGGGCGACTGTCGATTTTGAAACCGATAAAGCGCGCAGCGCCATCCGCATTGTCGCCACCGCCGCAACCGTCGGCCAGACCGGTGTCGAAATGGAAGCGTTGACGGCGGCGAGCGTCGCCGCGCTCACCATCTACGACATGATCAAGGCCGTCGACCGCGGCGCGATCATCGAGTCGATCAGACTGCTCTCGAAATCCGGCGGCAAGAGCGGCCGATACAAGGCGCCTGCACGATGATCTCCGTCGAGGAAGCCATCCGGCGCATCGTGGCGGGCTTCTCGCCGGTCGCCGCCGAGACCGTGCCCATCGCTGACGCGGCCTCGCGCGTGCTGGCCGAAGATATGTCCGCGCGGCTCGACCAGCCGCCCTCGCCCGCCTCGTCCATGGACGGTTACGCGGTGCGCGCGGCGGATGCCGTGGCGGGCCGCAGCTTGCGTGTGATCGGTGCCTCTCCCGCCGGTGATCCGTTCGGCGGAACGCTGAATGCCGGCGAGGCCGTGCGCATCTTCACCGGCGGCGTCGTGCCGGCGGGCGCGGACGCCGTTGTCATCCAGGAAGACACCGAAGCCAAAGGCGATGCCGTTCATATCCGGGAATCTGCGCACGCCGGAAAACATATCCGCGCCGCGGGCCTCGATTTCCGCAAAGGCGATGTCCTCGCCGCCGCTGGCAAGCGGCTGACGCCGCGCGATCTTGCGCTGCTCGCGGCCGGCGACATCGCGCAGGTCGCGGTGCGGCGGCATCCGCAAATCGCGTTTGTCGCCACCGGCGATGAGTTGTCGCGTCCGGGCGAAGCGCGCAAGCCTGGCGGCATCGTCGCGTCGTCCGGCTACGGATTGGCGGCGATGATCGCGGCATGGGGCGGCGCGCCGCGCGACCTCGGCATCCTGCCGGACACGGCAGAGGCCATCGCCGGATTGCCCGCGCTTGCACACGGCGCCGATCTGATCGTCACGCTGGGCGGCGCCTCGGTCGGCGATCACGACCTGGTGCAGCGCGCGCTGGGGCCGCAAGGCTTCGTGCTCGATTTCTGGAAAATCGCGATGCGTCCCGGCAAGCCACTGATCTTCGGCCGGCTGGGCGCAACGCCCCTGCTCGGCCTTCCCGGCAATCCGGTTTCGACGCTGGTCTGCGCCATGCTGTTCCTGAAGCCCGCCATCGCGGCGATGCTGGGCGTGCCGCGCCTTGCGGACGTGCGCTCGGCGCGCCTCGCGAAAGATCTTCCTGCCAATGACGACCGCCAGGACTATCTGCGCGCCCGTCTTCTCGTCCGCGACGGCGAACTGTGGGTAGAGCCTTTCGCGGTCCAGGATTCATCCATGCTGGGCACGCTCGCCCGCGCCGATGCGCTGGTCGTCCGCGCACCCGGCGCGCCGGCGGCCAAGGCGGGCGAGCGGGCCGCGTTCCTCGGCGTCGAATAAAAGAAACGGGCGGTCGCATCGCTGCGGCCGCCCGTCCAATTTGCCAATTGCGCAGGATCAGAAGGTGACCCAGACGCCGTTGCGCCAATAACCGCGGCCGCGATGCTCGTGCCAGCGATAGTGATCCGCCGCACCCCAGCGCCAGCCGTCTTCGTGGACGGTCAGGCCGAATTCGGGGTGATAAACGTAGCTATTCCGTACGTGCCAGCACTCACCCTCTGCATTGCAGACGATGCGGGCCGACGCGCCCGTCGCCGTCAACGCCAAAGCACTGGCGCCCATGACGGCCGCAAATGCCACTTTGCCAAGCATTTTCATCCTAGGATCTCCATGATTTCCGCCCCTGCAGAAGCATAAAGCGAATCCCCGCCTCGGGGTTCCATTAATTGTTAATTCGCGGAAATCAGCCGCTTGACGGTTTTTCGGAACTTAAGTAGAACGATTCTCCATGTTTCGGATTTGTTCGAACCCTTTGGAAGGCATGGCCCCATGTTGACGCGCAAACAGCACGAACTCCTGATGTTTATTCACGAACGCGTCCGCGAATCGGGGATTCCGCCCTCTTTCGACGAAATGAAGGACGCCCTCGACCTCAAATCGAAGTCCGGCATCCACCGGCTGATTACGGCGCTCGAGGAACGCGGCTTTCTGCGCCGTATGGAGAAGCGCGCCCGCGCGCTTGAGATCATCCGCCTGCCCGAGAATGTGGCGGACACGCAGCGGCCTGCCACCTCGCGCAGCCAGGCGCAGCGGCTGAGCCACGCCCCCGGCGCCCGCGCGGCGCGCGGCGACGCCCGCATGGCGGCCGATACACGCGCCGCCGGCAGCCCCCGACGGACTGATAATGAAGGCGCGGTGAACGTTCCGGTATTGGGGCGCATCGCGGCGGGCACGCCGATCGAGGCGCTGCAGCATAAGGTGTCCGAAGTTCCCGTTCCCGGCGCGATGCTGACGCGCGGCGACCATTACGCGCTCGAAGTGACAGGCGACTCGATGATCAATGCCGGCATCCTCGACGGCGACACCGTCGTGCTGCAGGAAGTGAACACCGCCAACACCGGCGACATCATCGTAGCGCTGGTCGACGACAGCGAGGCGACGCTGAAGCGGCTGCGCCGGCGCGGCGATTCGATCGCGCTGGAAGCGGCCAATCCGGCCTATGAGACCCGGCTCTATGGCGCGGACCGCGTCAAGATCCAGGGCAAGCTGGTCGGGCTTATCCGCCGCTATTGAAACCGCGCTTGCGTGGCGGCGGCTGGCTCCACGGCCGCTCGCCGCGCGCTTCGCGCACCGTCTCGACCGTGATCGTGCTACCGAGCCACACGGCCGTGGCGCCATCGCGCGCGACGTCGAAGCGGTCGATCACCAGCTTCGGGCCGCTGCAAGCATGGCGCGTCGGCGCCGCGCTGACGACGATGTCCGCCGTCGCGCAGTCCTCGGCCAACGCGTCCGGACGCATGGGGGCGGCAATCGTCATCCCGTTCGCGCCGTGCGCGATGCAACTCGTCGCATCGCAGCGCACGCCATCGGAACGCGTGGCGATCGCGCCATCCGGCGCCCGGGCATCGCCGTCGCGCTTGAGCCAGTCGGCGGCCGAATATTTGTCCGACGCGGGCCGCAGCAGAACCAGCGCGCCGGCGGCATTGCGCACCGCGACCGTGCCGCCATCGCGCGCGACCAGAATATCGGGTGGCCGGGACGCCATCGCGAGCGCGATACCGACTGCCATTGGTGCAAGCCCCAGCCAGCGCCACGACCCGCGCCACAGCGCGACCCACAATCCGCCCAGCGAAGTCACGACCACCGCCGCGACCGGCCACGCCGAAACCACCGACACCGCGCCCGGCAAATGCGACACCCAGCGCCCCACCGCGAGCATCGCATCGATGCCCCAGCCCATCACATGCAGCGGCCAGGCATCGAGCCCGAACGGCATGAGGATCACCGCGACCGCCGCCGCCGGCATGGTGACGAAGCCCATGATCGGCATGGCGCCGAGATTGCCGAGCACGGCGTAATGCGTGGCGCGGTCGAAATGGAAGGCCGCGAACGGCATGGTGGCCACGCTGCCGACGAAACTCGTCAGCGCGATGCCGCGCAGGTAGCGGCGCAGTCCCGCGAACGGCAGCATGCTGTATTCGGCCGCCTGCGCGGCGCGCGCCTGCTCCCATTCCGCCACCGCGACCAGGCCCACCACGGCGGCAAACGACATCTGGAATCCCGGCGCGATCAGGCTTTCCGGCGCGAACAGCAGGATGACCGTCGCGGCCAGCGCGACCGAGCGCATCGACAGCGCCGGCCGGTCGAACAGGATCGCGATCAGCATCATCGCCAGCATGATGTAGGCGCGCGTGGTCGCCGCCGCGCCGCCGCTGATGACAAGATAGAAGCCGGCGCCGCCCAGCGCCGCGAGCGCCGCCCATTTCTTAATCGGCTGGGTGAGCGCGATGGCGGGAAACAGCGCGAGCCCCGCGCGCACCGCCCAGAACAGGCCAAGGCCTACCAGCGCCATGTGAAGACCCGCGATAGCCAGTACATGCGCGAGCCCCGCGTCGCGCAGCGCGGCCTCGTCGTCCTGCGAGATGCCGCCGCGATCCCCGGTGATCAGCGCCGCCGCGATGCCGCCAGTACTGCCCGGTAGCACCGTGCGAATGCGCGTCGTCATGCGCCAGCGCAGCTGTTCGACGGCGAGATGTAGGCGTTCGCCCAGCGTCGGAGCGCGCGCCGGCGCGACGGCGTGCGGCTTGCCATAGGCATAGCCGACCGCGCCGATCCCTTCGAAGAAAGCGGTACGGCCGAAATCGTAGGCGCCGGGCACGGTCGGTGCCGGCGGCGGCAGCAGCACTGCCTTGAGGCCGATCCAGTCGCCCGGTGAAAGACGATCGGCGCCGCTGCGGATCGAGACGCGGACCCGCCTTGGCATGCGCGCCGCCGCCATCCGGTCGACGGACGAAAGCGCCAGTAGCACGCGCGTGCCTTTGCCGTGGCTCTGCGCCTCCTCGACTTGACCTGTCAGCGCGACGGGACCGGCGCGATGCGCGAGCACGGCCGCGCCGACGTGATCGGTGCGAATCTTCGCGGCGGAAAAACCGATCAGCAGCGCCGCGAGGATCGAAAAGCTCGCGCGCAGCGCGGTTTCGGGACTGAGGGCCGCCGCGGCGGCGACAAGCAGTCCAGCCGTCCCCAGGCCAACCGCCAGCGCCAGCGACGGCTCGAATGGCAGCGCAAAATAGACGCCGACACCCGCGCCCAGCGCCACCGGCAACCACAGCGCCCAGCGCTCGCGCTCCGCCAGCATCGCGCGCCGCAGCGCCGCCGGCGCGGCAATCGCGGCGTCGCGCAACGATCGCGTTGGCGCACTCCACGGCGCGCGCAACAGCGTCAGATTCGGAGCTACCCCCACGGGACCCGGTTTGCTAGAAGTTTCGACAACAGCAACACGCGGCCGAAAACGCCAGCCGGCTCCCGAACGCAGTATGACCGAAAACAAGAAACCCGTCCTGCGCTTTGCGCCCTCGCCCACCGGCTTTTTGCATATCGGCGGCGCGCGCACCGCACTGTTCAACTGGCTGTTCGCCCGTCATACGGGCGGCACGTTCCTGCTGCGCATCGAGGATACGGACCGGGAACGCTCGACGCCCGAAGCGGTCGCCGCGATCCTGGCGGGCCTCGAATGGCTGGGCCTCAACTGGGACGGCCAGACCGTCTACCAGTTCGCCCGCGCCGGCCGGCATCGCGAGGTCGCGCAGCATCTGCTCGCCGAAGGCAACGCCTATCGCTGCTTCGCCACCGCCGCCGAGCTGGACGAGATGCGCGCCGCGCAAAAGGCCGCGGGCAAACCGATGCGCTATGACGGCCGCTGGCGCGACCGCGATCCATCAGAGGCGCCGCCCGGCGCGCCTTTCGTGATTCGCCTCAGGGCGCCGCAAACCGGCGAGACCACCGTGCACGATGTCGTGCAGGGCGACGTGCGATTCGCCAACGATCAGCTCGACGACATGGTGCTGCTGCGCTCCGACGGCACGCCGACCTACATGCTGGCCGTCGTGGTCGACGATCACGATATGGGCGTCACCCATGTCATCCGCGGCGACGACCATCTCAACAATGCCGCGCGCCAATTGCAGATCATCCATGCGATGGGCTGGCCGGTGCCGATCTATGGCCATCTGCCGCTGATCCACGGGCCCGACGGCGCCAAGCTGTCCAAGCGCCACGGCGCGCTCGCGGTCGAGGCTTATCGCGACATGGGCTATCTGCCCGAAACGATGCGCAACTATCTGCTCAGGCTAGGCTGGAGCCATGGCGACGACGAGACGATTTCTACCGAGCAGGCGATCGCCTGGTTCAATCTCGAAAGCATCGGCCGCAGCCCGGCGCGGCTCGACTTCAAGAAGCTCGACAATCTGAACGCCCATTACATCCGCCAGATGGATGACGGCGCGCTCGCGGCCGAGGTCGCCGCCATGCTCGCGCGCGAGACGCCGCCGCGCGCGCTCGACCCGCAAGCAACGGCGCGGCTTGTCGCGGCGATGCCCGGTCTGAAAGAGCGCGCCAAGACGCTGGTCGAACTCGCCCAGGCCGCAGACTTCCTCTACACCGACGGTCCGCGCACGCTCGATGCCCAAGCCG
>DATNNS010000409.1:0-2458 GCA_035601715.1 Rhizomicrobium sp. | reverse complement strand
CTCAGGCCGCGGCCTTGGCGGTGGCGGACGGCCCGAACAGGTCCGCGCGATAGCCGCTGGCGTCGAGCAGGAAGTCACGCGAGGCCGTCACCTCGGCCGCGAGCTTCGCGACATCGACGCCGACCAGTCCGCCGGCGCGCTTGCGGACCTCGCCGGCCACCATGACCGTATCGACGTCCGAGCGCTCAACCGCCTGGACGATGGCACCGATGGCGTTGGTGATCGGGAAGACGGCGACGCCATTGGTGCGCACCATGATGATGTCGGCCTGCTTGCCCGGCGTCAGCGTGCCGATCGAGCGTTCGAGACCCGCGGCGCGGGCGCCGTTGACCGTTGCGGCTTCGAGCACCGCCTCCACTGAAATCGGTTTGGGGACATTCGCCTCGCCACGGAAGCGCCGATAGCGCATCGCCGAGCGCTGCTGCCCGAACAGCGCATGCATCTCACCGAACAGATCGCTGCCGAACGCGGTGTCGAGGTCGATGCCGAGCGCCGGCTTCAGGCCGTGATCGATCGCCTGCTGATAAGCGAAGCTCTCGTCGTCGAAGCCGAACAGCGCATCGGAACGCGGATTGACGGTGATGTTGACGCCGGCGTCCGCGAACAGATTCCACGTCTCCTGCGGGACGCGCGTGCAATGGTTGAAGATATTGTGGGAACCCAATACGCCCTTCTCGGCGAACTGCGGCCCGAGCTTGGCGAGATCGCCGATGAACTCGGTCAGAATATGCATGTCGAGCCCGCGTGCGACCTTCCACCAGTCGAGATTGAGCTGGCCGAACAAGCCGACCCGAACCAGATTCGCGCCATTGTTCCATTGGAGCGCGAGGCGTTCGAGGTCCTGAGGCAGGTGCGCGGCGGAGGCCTTCTTGTCCATCGCCGCCCCCACCATATGCAGCGCGCGAATGCCGGCACCGTCGAGCGCATCGAGCGCCGCGTCGGTGTGCCCGGGGCTGCGCGAGCTATGGCAGGCATCGATGATGGTGGTGATGCCGGCGTCGAGAGAGGCGACTGCCGTCAGCCGGGTGCTCAGAAACATGTCGAGCGGGCGGTAGTGCGCGCCCAGGGTGTTGGCGACAACGTCGATGTAGGCGAACAGATCGTCCACATCGGGCATCATGCGGCGCATCACACCCAGCCACATATGGTGGTGGGCGTCGATCAGGCCCGGCATGACGATGTGGCCGGTGGCATCGATCACCTCGGCCCCGTCCGCCTGGAGGCTCGCACCGATTGCGGCGATGCGATCGTCTTCGATCAGCACGTCCCCGTTAGCGAGATTGGGCACATTGGCATCCATCGTGACGACAATGCCGCCTTTGAAGATAGTGCGGGAATTCTTCTGCGCGTTCATGGTTGGTTCCTTCGAGGTACGTGAGTGGCTGCGTGTGGCCTTTATCGCTCAAAAGAACTCTTGAATTAAGTGGGCCTATGTCAGATGCTTCCTGACTAAATATCAGGAATCGATTATGGCGTTCGATGGAAGGATGGTTTCCGGCGCGAGCGTGCTCGCCGCGGTCGTGGATGGCGGCAGCTTCGTGAAGGCAGCAGAACTGATCGGTCTCACCGATTCCGGCGTGAGCCGTGCGATCAGCCGGCTGGAAACCCGGCTGGGTGTGCGGCTGCTCGATCGCACCACGCGATCGGTCACCCTGACCGACGAGGGACGGCGCTTCTATGAGGATGTGAAACCGCACCTCGACGCCATCGAGGACGCGGCAATTGTCGCTGCCGGCGCGGCTTCGGCAGTGCGCGGCCGCCTCAAAATCGACATCGATCCCTTCTTCCTGTCGCTGATCCTGGCCGGCCGGCTCGGCGGCCTTTGCGAACGCCATCCCGAACTCAAGATCGAGTTCGTGACGAGCCAACATGTCGGCAGTCTGGTGTCGGAAGGCATCGACCTCGCCATCCGCTTTGGGCAACCGCGCCTCTCGACGCTCGTCTCGCGCAAGCTGATCGAGGCTCCGATCCTCACCGTCGCTTCGCCGCGCTATCTCAAACGATACGGCAAACCCGGGCGTCCCTCGGATCTCGTTCGCCATCGATGCCTGCAGTTTCTCGATCCCTATACAGGACGGCCGTTCGACTGGGAATTCATCCGTGAAGAGGAGACCATCGAGGTTCCAACCGGCGGCCCGCTGACTTTCACCGATCCCAAGACGATGCTGGAAGAATGCATCGCCGGCACCGGCATCGCCCAGGTCATCGGCTGGGGTGTCAAAGAATTGCTGGCGGGTGGTGCGCTGATCGATCTTTTTCCTCGTTGGCACGGCGAGCGCTTCCCGCTGTTCGCCTTCCATCCGTCACGCAAGCATCCGCCGGCGAAAGTGCGGGCTTTTACGGATTTTTGCATCGAGATTCTCGGCAAGCTGACCTAGATCGACGACACCCCCTGTTTTCCAATTCGTCGCTCGCAGAGCTGGCGCACGACCTCTTCGACCGCGGCTCGATCGATCTC
>DATNNS010000408.1:0-2379 GCA_035601715.1 Rhizomicrobium sp. | reverse complement strand
TCGCCGTCAAAATTGAGATAATTGTAGCCATCCTGGCCGTCGATCTGGTCGGACGCCGTCAGCTGGCTGCCGACAAAGATCGTATCGTCGCCGCCGCCGCCGGAGACGGCGTCGGCCCCGCCATGCGTCAGGTCGAAGGTGTCGTTGCCGCCGCCGCCGGTCAGAGTGTTGTTGTCCGCGCCGCCCAGGATGTCGAAGCTGCCGTCGGTCTCCGCCGCGCCGTTAAAGGTGAGCGATTGACTAGCGGTCAGTTGCGAACCGTCGACAGTCAGAGTCTGGCCGGCCGCCACCGTCGCGTCATCGGTGGTGATCGAATAGGAATATCCCGTGGCAAGTTCGATCTCTTCCACATTGACAATGGCTGTGGCGCCGAGCACGAGCGCATGTGCGCCGGTGTAGTCTCCGGACAGATTGAGAATATCTTCGCCCCCGCCCCCGTCGACCCGGTCGGCAGCGGTAAGTTGCGATCCGAAGTTGATGATGTCGTCGAGTTGTCCGCCGGTGACGGTGTCATCGCCGCCGCTCAGCATGTTGAAAGTGTTGACGCTGTCGCCGGTGCCGCCGACGAGAACGTCATCGCCGGCCCCGTCTGTCAGCGTGTTGACGCCGAGACCGCCGATGATATGCAGAACGCTCGTCGAGGACGCGGCCGATCCGTCGAATGTCAACGCGCCGGCGGTGCTGGCGTCGACCAGGAGCGAAGCGCCGGCCGCGACTGTCCCGGCGGCGAGTGTGATGTTATATCCGAAATCGGTGGAACCGCCGGCGAGATAGAACTCCTCGACATTGGTCACTGTTGTGTCGGTGAGTATCACGGCGTGCGTGCCGAAGTAATTGCCGGCCAGCTCGAGCAAGTCGTTGCCGCTACCACCGTCGATGTGATCCGCCGCGCTGAAAATCGATCCGGTTTCGGTGAAATCGAATGTGTCGCTTTGCGCGGTACCTGTCACCGTGGTCTGCTCGGCGCCGTTGGTATAGAACAGGCGGTCGCTCGTCTCCTTCGCGGCGCTGAAATAGACTGTGTTGTCGGAATCCACCTGGCTCGCGTCGACGGTGAAGAAGTTGGCGCCGGTGCCTGTGTCGCCGGCAGTAGTGATATGATAATTGTGCGCGCCGCTCAGTGAGATGTTTTCGATGTTCTTCAGCGTCGCCGCCTTAAGCGCGAGCGAATAGTCGCCGTTCAAATAGACCACATCGGAGCCGCCTTCGCCGTTGAGACGGTCGGAATTGCTGAGGTTGGCGCCCATGTAGAAGGCGTCGTCGCCCGCGCCGGCGGTGAGATCCATCACCCCGCCGCCCGCGGCGTCGAAAGTGAAGTTGCCGTCGGTTTCGTGGCTGCCGTTGAACACTAGCGTGTTGCCGGCGGTCAGCGGCGTGGCGTCGATATTCATCGTCGCGCCCGCCGCCACATTCGCGTCGTTGGTGGTCAAGTGATAGGTGTAGTTGCCGCCGGACAGCAACAGGTCGGAGATGTTGCGCAGCGTGGTGCTTGTGAACTTCATCGCGTAGTTGCCGCCGATGAACACATCGTCGTCGCCGCTGCCGCCGTTGAGGCGGTCGGCGACCGTCAGATGCGTGCCCAGCGTGAGGCCGTCGTTGCCCGTGCCGCCGGTGACATAGAGCGTGCCGTTGGTTTCCGCCGAGCCGTCGAAGGTCAAGGTGTTGCCGTCGGTCAGCGCGCTCGCATTGATCGAGAGCTTATCGCCGGCCGCGACGTTGCCGTCATTGAGCGTGAGCGCGTAGTTGAACCCCGCATCGAGCTTGATGGCCTCCACCGCCGTGATCGTGCTGGCGCCGAGCGTGAGGCCCGCGGAATAATCGCCGCTGAGCTCGATCGTGTCGTTGCCGGCGCCGCCGTCGACATGGTCGGCGGCCGTGAAGGTCGCGCCGAACCGGAACGTGTCGTTGCCGCCGAGCCCGCTGACGGTGTCGTTGCCGCCCTGGCTGAGATTGAAGATGTCGTTGCCCGACGTGCCCGTCAGGGTGTCGTTGCCGCTCGTGCCGTTTATGGTCATGCCGTCGTCCTATGAGGCGATCGTAGACTACGCGATGAAATTCGCCGAGCTGATGCTGCCGGTGTGCAGCGCGCCGGAGAGTTCGATGACGAGGTCGCTGCCGGTCTGGTAGCCGGCGACGCCGTTGCCGTCGACGATCAGGAATGTGTGGCCCGCGAGGTTGCCGGTTTTCGCGGTGTAGAGCACCGCGTCATGCGCCGGAAGGTGGGCGGCGGTGACGATGTTGGTGAGATCGTTGTCGATCGTCGCCTTGTTGACCGAGCCGACGGTGAACGCCGCGGCGATGGCGTCGACGGCGGCGAACTGCACGATGTCGTTGGCGAAATCGAAGGCGTGGATGGTGTCGCGCTCCGCGCCGGTCACG
>DATNNS010000407.1:0-2361 GCA_035601715.1 Rhizomicrobium sp. | reverse complement strand
GGCTTCACTTTCGCGGCCTGCCGCTTGGGCGAGATGCGCGCCCGCCACAGCGCCTCGCAGACATAGATATTGCCCAGCCCCGCGATCATGCGTTGGTCGAGCAGAGCGGATTTCACGGGCGTCTTCTTGCCTTTCAGCGCGCGCGCCAGATAGGCGGCGTTGAAATCGCCGGACAGCGGCTCGACGCCGATGTCCTTGAACAGCTTGTGGCTGGCGAGCTTGTCCGTGGCGATCAGCGTCATCAGCCCGAAGCGGCGGTGGTCGTTGAACACTACGCGCGCCGGCGCGTCGGTCTCGAACACGACGTGATCGTGCTTCTCCAACTCCGGCATTTCATGGTGAAACGCGCCGAGCCCCGCGCCCACCACGCTCATCCGCCCGCTCATGCCCAGATGGATGACCAGCGTCTCCCCGCCTTCGAGGTCGGCCATGATGTACTTCGCCCGCCGCCACAGAGCCTTCACCTTGCGCCCCGTCAGCCGCTTGGCGAAATCCTTCGGGAACGGGATGCGCAAATCGCCGCGCCTGGTCTCGACATGCGTGAACCGGCGGCCTTCCAGCGCCGGTTTCAGGCCCATCATGACGGTCTCGACTTCGGGGAGTTCGGGCACCGTTAAACCTGTCATCCCGGCCAGCGCTGCACAGCAGCGCGTGTGCCGGGACCCATGGCGAAACGTCACGGTGGGTCCCGGACTGCTTCGCTGCGCTACGCATCCGGGATGACACTAATGTATGCTGTGCGTCATGGCCAACGCCACCACACCCACTGCCTCTTTCGGCTTTCGCGATGTCCCCGAAGACGAGAAGGAAGCGCTTGTCCGCGAGGTCTTCTCCTCGGTCGCCAAGCGCTACGACCTGATGAACGACCTGATGTCGGGCGGCGTCCATCGCATCTGGAAAGACGCGATGGTGGAATGGCTGAACCCGCAACCCGGCTGGCACGTGCTCGACGTGGCCGGCGGCACCGGCGACATCGCGTTCCGCATCGCGGAGATGGCGCGCGCCCGCGGCGGCGAGGCGGCGATCACCGTCTGCGATATCAATGCCGACATGCTGGCCGAAGGCGTGCGTCGCGCCGGGCAGAAAGGCGAGGGCGCCATCCGCTGGGTCTGCGGCGACGCCGAGGCGTTGCCGATTCCCGACGCGAGCATGGACGCCTATACCATCGCCTTCGGCATCCGCAACGTGACGCATATCGACCGCGCGCTCATGGAAGCGCGCCGCGTGCTCAAGCCGGGCGGGCGGTTCCTCTGCCTCGAATTCAGCCGCGTCGAAGCGCCGGGCCTGGATACGCTCTATGAAAAATTCTCCTTCTCGATATTGCCGAAGCTCGGCGAATGGGTGGCGCAGGACGCAGACTCCTACCGCTACCTCGCCGAAAGCATCCGCCGCTTTCCGCCGCAGGCCAAGTTCGCCAGGATGATCGAGAAAGCGGGGCTCGCGCGCGTGAAAGTGCGCAACCTGACCGGCGGCATTGCCGCGATGCATTCGGCGTGGAAGATTTGATGGGCGCGTTCACCAGCTTCCGCCGCCTGCATCATGCCGTTCACACGCTGGCGCGGCACGATGCGCTGGTGCCGCGTGAATACCTCGCCGCGATGCCGCTCTCGTTGCGGATTGCACGGCGTCTGGTCGGCTCGCGCGAGCGCGATGACGCGATGTCGCCGCCGGGCGCACGCCTCGCGCTGGCGCTCGAAAGCCTGGGGCCGGCCTATATCAAGCTCGGCCAGATTCTCGCCACGCGGCCCGACCTGATCGGCGCCGATGTCGCCCAGGCGCTGGAGCAGCTGCAGGATCGCTTGCCGCCGTTTCCCACGGAACAGGCCCGGCTTGCCGTCGAAGCCGGTCTCGGCAAGCCCGTCAGCGAACTCTATGCCTCATTCGGCGATGCGGTCGCCGCCGCCTCGATCGCGCAGGTGCATCGGGCGGAAACCGCCGGCGAGCCGCCGCGCAGCGTCGCGGTGAAGGTGCTGCGGCCCGGCATCGAAGCGCAGTTTGCGCGCGATCTGTCCGCCTTCGCCTTTGCCGCGCGGCTGGCCGAGCGTGTCTCCGTCGAAGCCCGGCGGCTGCGCTTGCGCGCGGTGGTCGATACGCTGGCGGCATCGGTCGCGCTCGAGCTCGACTTGCGGATGGAGGCCGCGGCCGCGTCCGAGCTGGCGGACAACACGCAGGGTGACCGCGAATTCCGCGTGCCGTCGGTCGATTGGGACCGCACCTCGGGACGCGTTCTCACCACCGAATGGATCGACGGCGCGCCGATCCGCGATCCCGCCGCGCTGGTCGAGGCCGGCCAGGATCCCAAGCGTATCGCCGTCACGGTGGTGCAGAGCTTTCTCAAGCAGGCCCTGCGCGACGGTTTCT
>DATNNS010000406.1:0-8783 GCA_035601715.1 Rhizomicrobium sp. | reverse complement strand
GCACGGTGCTGGCAAACGTCAGCAGCACGACGCCGGACCGGTCGACTTCCTGGTATTGCGCGGCAAGCGCGCGGCCTTTGGTGAGGCGCACGACCGCGTTGCGGACATGGATGTCGAGGCCGTGGATGTAAAGCGTGCGCGCCGGCTTGATGAACTTGACGTCGATCTCGGCGTGGCCGGTGAAGCGGTCCTTGGTGGGATCGATGGTGAAGGCGAGCCGGTAATGCGCCGGTATCGCGACACGCGGCAGCGGACCGACCGGAACCGGTCCGGGATCGGGCACCGGCTGCAGCACCGGCACGGGCGCCTTGGCGGCGCTCTGCTGGCTGCTCTTGCCGCAGCCGGTGAGCGCGCTGAGCAAGGCGAGAGCTGCGACGGCGGGGATCCGGATGTTCATGGGCGTACTCTGGGAATTCCGCAGCGTTGATAGACCGAAGCTGCGAGCCTGCAAACCGCCGGGCAGGTAAAAAATGGTGTGCCGGCAGCGGCTCAAATGGCCCAGCGCAAAATACCGTCTTATCAACGGCTTACCGTGCGCCCTTTAGAACCGGCGAGAAGCCGTGGCGGGGGCGGCATCTTACTTATCATTCAGCAAGCGTTCAGACTGAGTTGTAGAGTCTGGCCACGAACCCGGCCGGGCCATCGGCCCCTTTGAAGGAGACAAGCATGCCCAGAACGACGAAGCTTTTGGCGGCGGCGGCCATCGCGATCTGCGCGAGTGGCGGCGCGGCCTCGGCGCAAGGCTATTATTACGGCGAAGATTGCCACGACCAGAATGCTGCGGTCGGCACGATCGGCGGCGCCATCGTCGGCGGCATCATCGGCAGCCAGTTCGGCCATGGCGGCGGACGCACGGCGGCGACCGTCGGCGGCGTGTTCCTCGGCGGCATGGCGGGCAACCAGATCGCCGGCGACATGGACTGCGACGACCGGCGCGAAGCGTTCCGCGTTTACGAGACGGGCTTCGAGGGTCCGATCGGCCAGCGCTACGAATGGCATCGCGGCGGCCACTACGGCTATTTCACGCCGACGCGCGAATATTACGACGGACCGCTGACCTGCCGCGACTTCGAAGAAGGCGTGTGGCGCGGCGGCGAATGGCGCATCCACACCGGCACCGCCTGCCGCCAGGACGACGGCAACTGGCACTTCCGCTGACATTGTTTTCCTCCCCCGCGTCCTTGCGGGGGAGGAAAACTATTTTCCCTTCCACTGGGGCGGACGCTTTTCGGCGAACGCGCGAGGGCCTTCGAGGAGGTCTTCGCTCTTGAACATCGCGGCGACTGCCGGATAGGCGGACTGAGCCTTGATCGCCGCGGCGAGCGAAGGTTCGCCGAGACCGCGATACACTGCCTGCTTGGACGCGCGCACGCTCATCGGCGAGAGCGTGGCGATCTCGGCCGCCATTGTCTTTGCCGTCGCCATCAACGCATCCGCCGGCACGACGGCGTTGACGAAGCCGAGCTCCTTGCCCTCCTGTGCGCTCACGCGCCGCCCGGTCAGGATCATGCCGAGCGCGCGCTTGGTGCCGATCTCGCGCGGCAGGCGATGCAACCCGCCCGCCAGTGCCGCCAATCCCACCCGTGGCTCGGGCAGCGCGAACACCGCGCTGTCGGCGGCCACGATGATGTCGCAGGCGAGCGCGATCTCGAAGCCGCCGCCCATCGCGATGCCGTTCACCGCCGCGATCAGCGGCTTGTCGAGATCGAAGCGGCTGGTGAGGCCGGCGAAACCGCTCGGCGGCGAGGACATCTTCGCGCCCGAAGCGGTGTATTTGAGATCGTTGCCCGCACTGAAGGCGCGGTCGCCCGCGCCGGTCACGATGCCCACCCACTGCTCCGGATCGGCGGCGAACACGTCGAACACCTGCGCCAGCTCGAAATGGGCCGGCGGGTGCAGCGCGTTCATCACATCGGGCCGGCTCAGGGTGATGACGGTCAGCCGCCCGTCCCGCTCGACCTTGCAAAATTCGTAATCCGGCAT
This sequence comes from Rhizomicrobium sp., assembly GCA_035601715.1. GTDB lineage: Bacteria > Pseudomonadota > Alphaproteobacteria > Micropepsales > Micropepsaceae > Rhizomicrobium. The sequence goes on along the minus strand of DATNNS010000406.1, from coordinate 6,800 downwards.
GAAGCGCTCCAAACTGGCGGTTTTCCGCCCAAGCTTCTCGCGCCGGCCCCCGCCACGGCAAGGCTTGGGTAACCATTTAATTCTAGTTTGAGGAGCCGCCACAGAAAGCGTCTCGATGTCAGACTCCTGGTTCGTCAACGTGCAGGGCCGCGCCTATGGCCCCTATAGCGCCGAGCAGATGCAAGGCTTCGCCGCCGAAGGGCGGCTGGCGGCGCATTCGCTGGTGACGCGCGCGGGCGATACCGAATTCCGCGCCGCCGCCGACGAACCCGAACTGGCTGCGCTGTTCCCAACGCCCGCGCCTGCCGCCGAAACGGTCCGCGCCGCGGAGCCGGCTGCGTTCGGCCGCAACGACACGGACGGCGAGCCCGACGCGCGCTCGCATTTCGTCATCATCGCCGACATGAAGTCGCGTTCGGTGCAGGGGCTCGAAGAGGAAATCTACAATCTCGGCCCCGCCTTTCCGCTGCTGCCGCAGGTCTGGCTGGTGACCACCGAGCAGCCGGTCAATGTCGTGCGCAATCTTCTGGTGCAGAAGCTCGGCAAGCTCGACGTGCTGTTCGTCGTCGACGCGACGCACAACAGGGCCGCATGGTTCAATTTCGGCCCCGAAGCCGACACCCGCATCCGCCGCATCTGGGCCAAGCCGCAGGACGCGGCGAAGGTCCAGGCGAGCGCCTAGCGCACGCGCTGTTTTATCTCTGCTATAGTCCCTCCGACCGCCATCGAGGGACCCCGCCATGCAGAAAGATTTCGAACGCGCCCATGTCACCGCGCAGGGCAATATCGCCATCCTCACGCTCAATCATCCCGAGGTGATGAACGCCGCCTCGGTGAAGATGATCCGGGGCCTCACCGCCGCGCTCGACCACATCGAGAAGAGCGACAGCGGCTTTCGCGCCATCGTGATGACGGGCGAAGGGCGCGGCTTCTGCTCTGGCGCGAACCTCGCGGAGATTCCGGAGGAACAGGCGTCCGCCGCGGGCGTCGGATCGGCGCTCGAGACTGCGTATCATCCGTTCCTGCGCCGCCTGCGCGATCTGCGCATGCCGCTCGTCACCGCGGTCAACGGCGCCGCCGCCGGCATCGGCATGAGCATCGCGCTGATGGGCGATCTGATCCTCGCGGCGCGCTCGGCATATTTCCTCCAGGCCTTCGCGCGCATCGGCCTGGTGCCGGACGGCGGCTCGACCTGGCTGCTTCCGCGCCTCGTCGGTCTCGCGCGCGCCCGCGAGCTGTCGATGCTCGCCGAAAAGCTGCCGGCGGAGAAGGCGCTCGAATGGGGCCTCATTAACCAAGTCCACGAGGACGGCGCGATGATGGACGCGGCGCTCAAGCTCGCCGAGCGACTCGCCAACGGCCCGACCCAGTCGCTGGGCCTGATCCGGCGCATGTATTGGGAAAGCCCGCACAATTCCTATGAAGCGCAGATCGATCTGGAGCGCCGTTCGCAGGCGATCGCCGGCAAGACCAAGGATTTCGCGGAGGGCGTGGGCGCCTTTTTGCAGAAGCGCCCGGCCAAGTTCCAGGGGACATAACTACCGCGCAGCAATGCGCAGGGCGCGGAGCCGCCCGCCTCGCGGCGCCGTGACTTGCGCCGGAGGCGCAAAAGCGGCCCTATGCGCGCCGGAAAACAGCCAGACCAGCCCGATGCCGACTCAAGGCGTCGCGGCTCCAGTCCACCGGATCAGGGAGTTCAAGACATGCGACGGAGTCTTTACGCGCTCGCGGCCATCGCGACGGCCGCGGCAGTCGGCACGGCCTACAGCCAGACCGGCCACACTCAATATGGCACCTGGGGTTTCGATCTTGCCGCGATGGACAAGACGGTAAAGCCCGGCGACGACTATTTCATGTTCGTCAACGGCAATTGGTACAAGACCGCCGTCATCCCGCCGGACCGCGCTTCGACCGGGTCGTTCCAGGACCTGCGCATCCTGAGCGAGAAGCGGATGAACGAGATCGCCGCCTCGCTCGACGCCAAGCCCTACGACAAGCTCAGCGACGAAGAGAAGAAGCTGCGCGATCTCTATGACGCGTTCATGGATCGCAAGCAGATCGATGCGGCCGGGCTTGCGCCCGCGAGGGCCGATCTCGATTTCATCGCGAACCTCAAGACGCCGGAAGACGTGGCGGCCGCGATGGGCATGCCGCGGCTCAATCTCGACGGTCCGTTCGGCGGCGGCGTCGGGATCAACGACAAGGATCCCAATAAGTACGCGATCGACCTCGCCCAGTCGGGCCTCGGCATGCCGGACCGCAGCTACTATATCAAGACCGATGCGGAGATCGTCGCCACGCAGGTCGCCTACAAGAAGCATCTCGCTGCCGTGTTCACGCTGGCGGGCCTCAGCGATCCCGACAAGCGCGCGGCCGCGGTCTATGACCTCGAGCACAAGATGGCCGACGCCGAATGGGCGCGCGAGGACAGCCGCGACGAGGACAAGACCTACAATCCGATGTCCTTCACGGAGCTGAAGGCGCTGGCGCCGCAGTTCTCGTGGGAAGCCTATTTCAATGCCGGCGGCATCCCGCTCACCGACGCCAAGGGCGAGCGCCAGGTGATCGTGGGCCAGAAGAGCGCGTTCCCCAAGCTCGCGCAAATCTTCGCCGACACGCCGGTTTCGGTGTGGCGCGACTATTTGACGGCGCACTACCTGCACGAATACGCGGCCTATCTGCCCAAGGCGTTCGACGACGAGGACTTCGCGTTCTACGGCACGGCGCTGCAAGGCAATCCGCAGCAACTCGCCCGCGACGCGCGCGCCGCGCATCTGCTGGACAACACGATGGGCGAGGCGCTGGGCAAGCTCTATGTCGCCCGGTACTTCCCGCCCGCGGCCAAGGCCAAGGCGCAGGAACTGGTGGACAATCTGCTCAAGGCTTATGACGCCGACATCCGCACGCTCGCCTGGATGACGCCGGAGACGCGCGAGAAGGCGCTCTACAAGCTGCATCATTTCGGCGTGAAGGTCGGCTATCCCGACCATTGGCGCGACTATTCCACACTCGTCATCAAGCGCGACGATCTGCTGGGCGACGTCCAGCGCGCGCAGGTGTTCGAGTGGCGCCGCGAGCTGGTGCGCGTCGACCAGCCGGTCGACAAGACCGAATGGGGCATGACGCCGCCGACGGTCAACGCCTACAACAACCCGCAAGGCAACGAGATCGTGTTCCCGGCGGCGATCATGCAGCCGCCGTTCTTCGACGCCAATGCCGACGACGCGGTGAACTATGGCGGCATCGGCGCCGTCATCGGCCACGAGATCAGCCACGGCTTCGACGACCAGGGCGCCAAGTTCGACGCCACCGGCGCGTTCAACAACTGGTGGGCGGACGCCGATCTCAAGGCGTTCCAGGCCAAGACCAAGATGCTGGGCGCGCAATACGACAGCTACGAGCCCCTGCCCGGCCTGCACGTCAACGGCGCCAACACGATGGGCGAGAACATCGCCGACAATGCCGGCATTGCCATCGCGCTCAAGGCCTATCACATCTCGCTCGGCGACAAGCCGGCGCCGGTGATCGACGGCTATACCGGCGACCAGCGGTTCTATCTGTCGTTCGGCCAGATCTGGCGCGGCAAGCTGCGCGAAGGCGCGCTGCGCCAGCAGACGTTGTCCAACGAGCACAGCCCGCCGCAGTTCCGCGCCATCGGCGCCACGCGCAATCAGGACGAATGGTATGCCGCCTGGGGCGTGAAGCCCGGCGACAAATACTACCTGCCGCCCGATCAGCGCGTGCATATGTGGTAGGTTTCGACAAACCAGCGCCGCCGGAGAAATCCGGCGGCGTTTTTTCATGGGGAAGACAATGAAGCGTTCTATTGCGATCTTCGCAGCCACTGCCTGCGCCGCGGGCGCAGCGCTCGCGCAATCGGGCAAGCCTGCCGTGCCGCCATGGGGCGTCGCGCTGTCCTACATGGACAAGAGCGTGAGGCCCGGCGACGACTTCTTTCTTTATGCCAACGGCAGCTGGATGAAGACCGACGTGATCCCCGCGGATCGCTCGTACTCCGGAGTCAATCTCGAGCTCGACAAGGCCAACGAGGCGCGGCTGAAGAGCATCATCAGCGGTTTGCACACCAGCGCACAGCTTAGCGGCGAAGAGAAGAAGCTGCGCGATTTCTACGATGCGTTCGAGGACCAGAAACAGATCGACGCCAACGGGCTGAAACCGGCCGCGGCCGACCTTGCGATGCTCGCCAACCTCAAGACATCCGACGACGTGGCGCGCGCGATGGGCACGCCGGCGCTGTCGCTCGACGGGCCGTTCGCCGGCGGCATCGGCGTCGACCAGAAGAACCCCAACGCCTATGCGCTGTATCTCGGCCAGTCGGGCCTGGGCATGCCCGATCGCGACTATTATTTGAAGACCGACGCCGAGATCGTCAAAACCCAGAACGCCTACAAGACCTATATCGCCCAGATGCTCGCTTTCGCCGGGGTGAAGAACCCGGCCGGGCGCGCCGCCGCCGTCTATCAGCTCGAGCACGACATGGCGCAGGTTTCGTGGGCCGCCGCCGACCGGCGCGACGCGGAGAAGACCTACAATCCGATGAGCATCACCGCGCTCAAGGCGCTGGCGCCGCAATTCCCGTGGTCGTCCTATTTCGCCGCCGGCGAGGTGTCGCAGTCCTCCGCGCATGGCGAGCGGACGATCGTTGTCGGCGAGAAATCGGCATTCCCCAAACTGGCGGCGGTGTTCGCGAAAACGCCCGTCGCTGTGTGGCGCGATTATCTGACCGTGCGCTACATGCACAGCTTCGCGGCCTATCTGCCCAAGCCGATCGACGACGCCGATTTCGCGTTTTACGGCAAGGCGATCCAAGGCAAGCAGGTCCAGCTCGACCGCGAAACACGCGGCATCCATCTGCTCGACGACCAGATGGGCGAGGCGCTCGGCAAGATCTATGTCGCGCGCTATTTCCCGCCAGCCGCCAAGGCCAAGGCGCAGGTCCTCGTCGAGAACCTGCTCAAGGCCTATGACGCCGACATCCAGACGCTCACCTGGATGAGCCCGCAGACGCGCGCCAAGGCGCGCGACAAGCTCGCCCACTACATGCTCAAGATCGGCTATCCCGATCACTGGCGCGACTATTCCGCGCTCGCGATCGACCGCGGCAACCTCGTGCAGGACGCCAAGAACGCGACGCAGTTCGAATGGCACCGCAACCTGGTGCGCATCGACGGACCGGTGGATCGCACCGAATGGGGCATGACGCCGCCGACCAACAACGCCTATTACGATCCCTCGCTCAACGAGATCGTGTTCCCCGCCGGCATCCTGCAGCCGCCGTTCTTCGACGCCAATGCCGACGACGCGGTGAACTATGGCGAGATCGGCGCCACCATCGGCCACGAGATCAGCCACGGCTTCGACGACCAGGGCAGCAAATACGACGCCACCGGCGCGCTGCAGGACTGGTGGACGCCTGCGGACCGCAAGGCGTTCGACGCGCGCACCGATGCGCTGGCCAAGCAGTACGACCAGTACGAGCCCCTGCCCGGCCTGCACATCAACGGACGGCTGACATTGGGCGAGAACATCGCCGATCTCGCCGGGCTCGTGATCGCCTACAAGGCCTATCACATCGCGCTGGCTGGCCACCCCGCGCCGGTGCTGAACGGCTATACCGGCGACCAGCGCTTCTACATCGCCTATTCGCAAAGCTGGCGGCAGCACGACCGCGACGGCATCGAGCGCGCGCGGCTGCTCTCCAATCCGCACAGCCCCGAGAACTACCGGGTCAACGGCGTGGTGCGCAACGACGACGGCTGGTATGCTGCGTTTCCGCAGATCAAGGCGGGCGACAAATACTATCTGCCACCGGAGCAACGCGTGCATTTGTGGTAGGAAACAACCCTCCCCTTGAGGGAGGGTCGACAATTTGCGTAGGCCCGTAGCGACAGCGTACGGGCGCGAAGCAAATTTCGGGGAGGGGTCGAGGCCCCGCTGCCTGAAGAGGCCCCCTCCCCGAAAACGCAAGTGCGTTTTCGACCCTCCCTCAAGGGGAGGGTTGTATGCGCGTTTGATTTGATCACGGAGGAATCGTCATGAAGAAGATCACATTCGTTTTCGCGACGCTTGCGTGCGTGGCCTGCGCCGCGGCAAGTGCGCAAACCGCGAAACCCGCTTTCGGCGCCTGGGGGTTCGATCTCACGGGGATGGATACGAGCGTCAAGCCGGGCGACGACTTCTTCAATTATGCCAACGGCACCTGGTACAGGAACGCCGTCATTCCGCCCGACCGCGCCTCGACCGGCTCGTTCCAGGACCTGCAGATCCTCAGCGAGACGCGCATGAGCGCGATCGTGGCCGATCTCGAGGCCAGGCCTTACGCGCAGCTCAGCGATGAAGAGAAGAAGCTTCGCGATCTCTACGACGCGTTCACCGACACAGCCCAGATCGAGGCGCGCGGTCTGGGGCCCGTGAAGAACGACCTTGCCGCCATCGCCGCGATCAAGACGCTGGACGACGTCGCGCGCGCGATGGGCACGCCGTCGCTGCCCGTCGACACGCCGTTCGGCGCGTTTCCCGGCGCCAACGTCAAGAATCCCAACGAATATGCCATCTTCCTCACGCAATCCGGCCTCGGCCTGCCCGACCGCGACTACTATCTGAAAGACGATCCGGCGCTCGCCACGACGCGCGAGGCCTACAAGAAATATCTCGCGACGATGCTGACGCTCGCCGGCGCGAAAGACGCCGTGGCGCGCGCGGGCGCGGTGTTCGACCTCGAAACCGCTCTCGCCAAGGCGCAATGGTCCGCCGCCGAGCGCCGCAACGCCGACAAGACC
>DATNNS010000405.1:0-3665 GCA_035601715.1 Rhizomicrobium sp. | reverse complement strand
CAGGAGGCCGATATGCGGATCGACGCGCGTGATGATCTCGCCGTCGAGATCGAGCACCAGCCGCAGCACGCCATGGGCCGCGGGATGCTGCGGTCCGAAATTGAGCGTGATGTGGTTGTCGTCGAAGGCCTCGATCGCGGCGCTCATTTGGGCGTCGCCTTCTCGTCGCCGGGAAGGATGTAGGGCGCGCCTTCCCACGGACTCATGAAATCGAACTCGCGGAATTCCTGCACCAGTTGCACCGGGCGATAGGTCACGCGTTTGAGCTCGTCGTCATAGCGCAGCTCGACGAAGCCGGTGAGCGGAAAATCCTTGCGCAGCGGATAGCCGGAGAAGCCGTAATCGGTCAGCAGCCGGCGCAGGTCGGGATGATCGGCGAACGTGATGCCATACATGTCGAATGTCTCGCGCTCATACCAGCTCGCGGCGGCGAAAACGCCGGTGACGGTGGGCACCGGCGTGCTCTCGTCGGCATGCAGTTTGAGCCGGATGCGCGCATTGCCGGTCAGCGACAGCAGGTGATAGACGACGTCGAAACGCATCGGCCGCTGCGGCCAGTCCACGCCGCAGATGTCGATCAGCACGGTGAAGCCGAATTCGTCGCGCAAGCATTTCGTCACGCGCGCGATCTCGCCGGGCTCGATCTCGAGCGTAAGCTCGCCGAACGCGAGCGCCTGTCCGCGCACCGCGCCGGGCAGCGCGGCCGCGATCTTTTCGCCGAGGGTATTGATCTCCGCCATCGCCGCCTCAACGATCGATATTGCCGGTGCGGCGGATCTTCCGCTGCAGCAGCATGATGCCGTAGACCAACGCCTCGGCGGTCGGCGGGCAGCCCGGAACATAGATGTCGACCGGCACGATGCGGTCGCAGCCGCGCACCACCGAATAGGAATAGTGATAGTAGCCGCCGCCGTTGGCGCACGATCCCATCGAGATCACATAGCGCGGCTCCGGCATCTGGTCGTAGACCTTGCGCAGCGCGGGCGCCATCTTGTTGACCAGCGTGCCGGCCACGATCATCACATCCGCCTGACGTGGACTCGCGCGCGGCGCGACGCCGAAGCGCTCCAGGTCGTAGCGCGGCATGCTCGCCTGCATCATCTCCACCGCGCAGCACGCCAGCCCGAACGTCATCCAGTGTAGCGAGCCGGTGCGCGCCCAGTTGATCAGCGAATCCGCGCTGGCGACAAGGAAGCCCTTGTCGTGCATCTCGGTCTGCATCTGCCTGTAATAGGGATCGTTGTCGGCGACCGCCCGGCCGCCCTCGACATTCGCGCGCGCGCCTGTGCCTGCCGGGATCACTCCCATTCGAGCGCGCCCTTCTTCCATTCGTAGATGAAACCGACCGTCAGCACGCCGAGAAACGCCATCATCGACCAGAATCCGAAGACGCCCGTCTTGCCCAGCGTGATCGCCCAGGGAAACAGGAACGCGACCTCGAGGTCGAAGATGATGAAAAGCAGCGAGACCAGATAGAACCGCACGTCGAACTTCATGCGCGCATCGCCGAACGCGTTGAAGCCGCATTCATAGGCGGAGAGCTTTTCCGGATCGGGAATCTGCGGCGCGATGACGAACGGCACGAGGATCAGGGCCAGCCCCAGAGCGCCCGCGATCCCGATGAAGATCAGGATCGGGAGATACGCAAGCAGCAACCCGTTCATGGCGTCGTCCTGAGGGTCCGGCCGCCGCGCGGGCGGGCCGTTTGCGCGGCCGAACCTGAGTTATTTCGCGGATGCAATAACAGACAATTCCACCCGCTTGCAACGCGGGTTTAGAACAGGATTCGCCGGGGGGAAACAGGGGGTTTTGGAGTGGAAGAATGAAGACTGGCTTGCCAAGGCGTAGCCGCGCGAACCCGTCACCAGCCCGGCTTCGCGCTAGGGCGCTTCGCCGTGGCAGTCTCCGCCGCTACGCGGCGTAGACTGGCGGGAGCGACGGGGCTCGAACCCGCGACCTACGGCGTGACAGGCCGTCACTCTAACCAACTGAGCTACGCCCCCGCGGGCGTTCGCGTTTCGGCGCGAAGGGGGCCGATTTAGGGCCCGACCCCCATCAAGTCAAGTTTGCGCGCGAGGTGACGCGAACCTTGCGCAAATACCGCTGAAGCGGCTACGGGCCGCCGCCCTGGCCGCCGCCGCGATGGCCATGATGCGCGCCGGGATCTTGCTGATCGCCGGGCTTCTTCGTGGTGTCGCCGCGAGGATTGAGTTCCGCCGCCGTCAGCGTGCCGTCGCCGTCTCGGTCCAGTTCGTCGAACAGCGAGCGCGCGTTCGCCGAGAACTCCTGGAAATCGACATAGCCGTCATGGTTCCAGTCGACCAGCGGTGACGCGGTGGATTGATCCAGCTGCAGACGCTGCTGGTTGACCGCGCGGACCTCCGCTTCGTCGAGGTGGCCGTCGTGATCGGTGTCGGCCGCGGCGAAATCGGCGCGAAGCCCCGCTTCCATTTGCGCGCGGGTCAGGCTGCCGTCCTTGTTGGTGATGTATTTCGTCAGGATCGCGGTCGCCGGATGCCAGGGCGCTTCCTGATGCTCGGGGCGACGATGCGCTCCATCGCCGAACATGTCGCCGCAACCGGCGAGCGCGAAGATGATCGAGAAGGCCGCCAAGGCCGGAACTGGCTTCGTCATGGATGAATACCGCCAGCGTGGGAGGCCAGCGTCAAGGGCATGCGGATTACCGATGCGTAGGACGATGCGAGAGGTGGCCTGCCACCCGAAGCTGCGCGATGTCAGACGGTCCACCTACGCCAAGGCTTCGGTGGACTCACCACCCCCCGCTGCTGCGCAGCGTAGGATGGTGGGCGGTGACGGGTTCGAACCGCCGACCCTATCGGTGTAAACGATATGCTCTACCAGCTGAGCTAACCGCCCGTGGCGGGGCTTATAGCGCGCCGCCGGCCACGCGTCAGCCGCCCCGCATGTGCTGGTGCGACTCGCGGTCCGGCCTGAACCGCGATCACCCCCGAAGATGAACCAAAATCAGTTCACCGCGTCCTTGAGCTGCTTGCCGGCGCGGAAGCGCGGCTGCTTGGACGGCTTGATGGTGATCTCCTCGCCGGTCTGCGGATTGCGCCCCTTGCCGCCCGCACGCAACGCGACCACGAACACGCCGAAGCCGGTGAGCCGCACTTCGTCGCCTTTGGTGAGCGCCTCGGTGATGAGGTCGAACACGCCGTCGACCGCCTTGGCCGCATCGGTCTTCTGAAGACCCGACCGGTCCGACAACTGCTGGATGAGATCGTTCTTGTTCACGTGACGGGCTCCTTCTGGCGGGAATCGCTCCCGGTCGGTGACTTTAGGGCCGGTTTTGTTTGAGCAACAAGCCCAAAAGCCGGAGAATCTCTGGGCTTTTTCATCTATTTCGGGCTTGGCGGTGGGCAAAAAGAAAGAGCCGCCCCTTTCGAGGCGGCTCTTCCGGTTTGCACATCCCGGTTAGTGGGTAACGACGGCGTCCGCGTCGGCGTCGGGCAGCACCCGGGCGACGATTTCCGGTTCCACCCAGTCGATCGGTTCGGGTTGGCGCACCAGCGCGACCTTGAGCACTTCCTCGACCGTCTTGGCGGGGACGATCGTCAGGTGGGTTTTCACATTGTCCGGAATCTCGGCCAGATCCTTCTCGTTTTCCGACGGAATGATCACGGTCTTGATCCCGGCGCGCA
>DATNNS010000404.1:0-2335 GCA_035601715.1 Rhizomicrobium sp. | reverse complement strand
CGGCGGCGAAGGCGCGGCGCTGCTGGCGGCGGCGGGTTACGATGTCGTCACCATTCCCGAGGGCCATCTGTGCTGCGGCTCGGCGGGAAGCTACAGCCTGCTGCAGCCGGAAATCGCGGGACAGTTGCGCGCGCGCAAGCTTGCCAATGCGGCAAGTGTCGCGCCGGATGTGATCGCCACGGCCAATATCGGCTGCCTCACGCATCTGTCCGGAACCGATGCACCACCGGTCGTCCACATCGCCGAACTGATCGATTGGGCGGAGGGTGGACCAAGGCCCGCCATGCCGGGCTGGCTGGCGAAGGAAACGGCCGCGCGTTAGGATCGGGCCATGCGTATTGCGGTTCTCATCGCGTTTTTGATCGCGGCACCTTCCACGGCGGCGGCAGCGCCCAAACCGGCCGATCCGCTCGACGCGCTGTTCGTCTCGCTCGCGAAGGCGCCTTCGGAAGAAGCGGCCAAGCCGATCGAGACGCAGATCGAGGCGTTGTTCGACCAGTCGGGCAGCGCGAGCGTCGACCTGCTGATGACGCGCGCCGGCGCGGCGGCCGCGGCCGACGACAAGGACACCGCCAAGAAGCTGATCGACGCGATCACCGACATCGCGCCGGACTTCGCCGAAGGCTGGCACCGCCGCGCCGCGCTGCAGGCCGACGCCGGCGACGACGAGGGCGCGATCCTGTCGCTGCAGCGCGCCGTCACGCTCAATCCGCGCGAATTCGCGGCGCTTGCCGAACTGGGCGACGTGCTGGAGAGCTATGGCGACAAGAAAGCGGCGCTGGCGATGTACCGCAAGGCGCTTGCGCTCGATCCGCATCTCGAAGGCGTCGACAAGCATGTCGACCAGCTCTCGCGAGATGTCGAAGGCGAGAAGATCTAGTGGCGCGGCCGACGAGAAACCACGGCGCCGCTGTTCTGGCCGCGCTCCTGCTTTGCGCCGCGCCGGCGAACGCCGCGGGAAAATTTCCGATCGGCGATTGGTATGGCGAAGGCCAGCCGGGCGATCCGAACTATCACTGGCTCGCTCACTACAAGCCCGGCGGGGTGTTCGAGATCGTGTTCCGCCATTGCATCTCCGGCAAGGCGCTGGACGACAACGAAGGCGGCACCTGGAGCTATGAGAACGGACGCGACCGCATCTCGACCCTGCATATCGAGGGCGAGGCGACGCATTATGTGGACGATTACGAAACCATCTCGAACACCGGCCGGGTTTGGAAATACCGCATGGTGGCGAGCCTCAACGCGGACGCGCCCATCGGCTTCGTGTTCACCGCGGTGCGGGTGGACGCAAGCTTCGTCCTGCCGCAATGCGACATGTCGTCGTGATCAGCGCCCGCCGACGAAGGCGACGCGCAGCAGGTTGGTCGAGCCCGGCGTGCCGAGCGGAACGCCGGCGGTGATGACGATGCGCTCGCCGGGCTTGGCGAAACCTTCCTCATAGGCGATGCGCGCGGCGCGCTCGACCATGTCGTCGAGATCGTGCGCGTCCTCGGTCAGCACGCAGTGAAGCCCCCAGGCGATCGACATGCGCCGCGCTGTCTCCAGCAGAGGCGTCAGCGCGATGATGGGCACTTCGGGCCGCTCGCGCGCGGCGCGCAGCGCCGTCGACCCGGATTTTGTCCAGCAGACGATGGCCCGCGCGCGAATGGTATGCGTCACGTCGTGCACGGCGGCGAGGATCGCGTCGGGCGTGGTCTCCTCCGGCGCGTTGCGCTGGGCATCCATGAACGATTGGAACAGCGGGCCGCTTTCCACCGCCGTGGCGATGCGGTCCATCATCGCCACCGCCTCGACCGGATGCTTGCCCGACGCGGTTTCGGCCGACAGCATCACCGCGTCGGCACCGTCGAACACCGCGGTCGCCACGTCGGAGACTTCGGCGCGCGTCGGCGCCTCGGCCTCGATCATTGATTCGAGCATTTGCGTCGCGACGATCACCGGCTTGCCGACCTTGCGGGCGGCGCGGGTGATCTCCTTCTGGCGGCCGGGCACCGATTCCAGCGGCAATTCCACGCCCAGATCGCCGCGTGCCACCATCAGTGCGTCGGACAGTTCCAGGATCGCGTCGAGCGATTCGAGCGCCTTGGGTTTTTCGATCTTGGCCAGCACGCTGGCGCGGCCGCGCACCAGCTTCTTCAATTCGGCGACGTCGTCGGGGCGCTGCACGAAGGAGAGCGCGATCCAGTCGACGCCCAGATGCAGCGCGGCGTCGAGATCGTTGCGGTCCTTGTCGGTCATCGCCGACATCGGCAGCAGCGTGTCGGGCAGGTTGATGCCTTTCTTGTCGGTGATCACGCCGCCGACTTCCACGATGGCCTCGGCCGAATCCGGC
>DATNNS010000403.1:0-6385 GCA_035601715.1 Rhizomicrobium sp. | reverse complement strand
CACCCACATGACCAATTCCCGGCTCACCGATCCCGAAGTGCTCGAAGCGCGCTATCCCGTGCTGCTGGAGGAATTCGCGATCCGCCACGGTTCGGGCGGCGCGGGCGCGCATCATGGCGGCGACGGAACCGTGCGCCGCATCCGCTTCCGCGAGGATATGACCGTGGCGCTGCTCTCCACCCGCCGCGAGACCGCACCGTTCGGCCTCGAAGGCGGCCAAGACGGCGCCAAGGGAACCGCGCGCATTATCCGCGAGAATGGCGAGAGCATCGTGCTAAAAGGCTGCGACGAGATCGCAGTAAAATCCGGCGACGCCATCGAGATCGAGACGCCCGGCGGCGGAGGATTTGGAGTTAGTTGACCTCCCCCTTGCGGGGAGGTCGAAAAAGCGAAGCTTTTTCGGGTGGGCGTGCCTCATAGTCGCCCCCACCCGAAACGTCTTCGCTGCGCTACGACGTTTCGACCTCCCCGCAAGGGGGAGGTCGGTAATTTCAGGAGACTCCCATGACCACCATCCTCATCACCGGCGCCAATCGCGGCATCGGGCTGGAATTCGTGACGCAATATGCGGCGGAGGGCGCCGACATCATCGCCTGCTGCCGCGAGCCCGCGAAGGCCGCTGCGCTGAAGGCGGTCAAAGGCAAGGTGCGCGTGATAGCGCTGGCGGTGGACGACCCCGCGTCGGTTTCCGCGCTCGCCCGCGACCTCAAAGGCGAGGCCATCGACATCCTGATCAACAATGCCGGGGTCGGCGGCCCGCGCGACGCCAAGCCCAACACGCTCGACATGGCGGCATGGCTCGCCGTGCTCAAGGTCAACAGCATCGCACCGGTGCTGGTGGCGTTCGGATTGCGCGACAATCTGCTGAAGGGCCGCGACAAGAAGCTTGTCACCATCACCAGCGTGCTGGGTTCGACGGCGCTGAACGGCGGCGGCATGCAGCCCTATCGCGCGTCGAAGGCGGCGGTGAACAATTTCATGCACGGTCTGTCGAAGGACTGGGCGGGCGACGGCATCCTCGTCGGCATCTTCCATCCCGGCTGGGTGCAGACCGACATGGGCGGCGCGGGCGCGCCGGTGAAACCCGCCGACAGCGTCAAGGGCCTGCGCGCGCGCATCGCCGAACTCAGCGCGAAGACCAGTGGCAGCTACCGCGATTTCGAGAACAAGGAGATCGCGTGGTGAAAGTCAGTTACGGGCCGATCGAAACGGAAGTATCGGTGTCGGGCTCCGGCATGATCGCGATCGATCAATACATGGCGGGCGATTCCAGCGACCGCGCCTACAGCTCCGTCACGCTCTCGCCCGACAACGCCGAGGCCGTCGCCACCGAGTTGCTGCGCCTGGTCTCGGCGATCCGGGCCATGGGCTAGCGGTTCGCGGATCGCTTGTGTAAGCTCGGCCTTGCGTCAGATGGCTGGATGGCTGCGGCATTTCGCAAGAGGTGTCGAGGAAAGTCCGGGCTCCACGGAGACACGGTGACGGATAACATCCGCCGGGGGTGACCCCAGGGACAGCGCCACAGAAATGACACCGCCTACCGGCCTAAAGCCGCGGCAAGGTTGAAATGGTGCGGTAAGAGCGCACCGCGCCTCTGGCAACAGAGGCGGCTTGGCAAGCCCCACCGGGAGCAAGACCAAATAGGGACGGCACGTAATCCGTTTCCGGATAGCCGTCCGGGTAGGTCGCGTGAGGTGCGCGGTAACGCGCATCCCAGAGGAATGGCCATCCATCGCGGGCAACCGCGGGGACAGAACCCGGCTTACAGGCCATCTGACGCGCCTTAAAACACGTCATGGCCGGGCAGCGAGCGAAGCGAAGCGCGACCCGGCCACCCAGCGATTGTGAATGGAAAACTTCGAGACCGCTATCCTGTGATCGGGAGGTGCCGAAAAGCCTTCGCGAAATGCGTAAGCACGGTAGCAAAGCGGATATGGTCGAGTTTCTTGGCCGATTTGACCTCGTTCATGACTTCATAACCAGCGTGAGCCATCGCGACAGCCAAGGCCTTTTCCATCGCGGCGACGATATCGCGCCTTTCGTCATGCTCGGTTCTGTCGGTCGCGTTCGACTCGGACTCAATTGGACCAAGTGAGACGAGCCGAAAGTGGCATAGGCCAGCATCAATTTGTCTGCCATCCAGATATTTGCGCAACATGTTGCTATTTTCCGCAAAGCCAAGATGCTGGCCCATGCGATTGAACGGAGATTGAGCGTTGGTCGATGAACTGTCGCCCGTTCGTCCCACATAATAGACAGAGCCGCGATCCGGAGGGGTAATTTCCCAGACGTACAACCAGAATCCTCGCTGGAGGATGCTGCCATCAAATTGTAGTTCGCATATTTGCATCAAAGAGTCTCATCGAATGTGAGGCAGGCATTTTATCGTAACCTCGCTTCCCGCCGCGCCGCTTTCTTTGCAGCTTTTCGTTCAGCTTTCCAGAAGACGCGCTTCGTCCAGCGAAGGTGTTTCCACCATTCGCGCGATGCGGTCAGAATTCCTTTTCGTACACTCGCCATGTCGCCTGCTCCACAGGCATCATAAACGAGCGGAACATCAGGTTTCTACCCTCAGCTCCTTCAACCCCCTGAAGAACGGCATCATGCGCCATTGCGGTTTCATGTCCGGATCGGCGAGACGCAGATTGGGGAACCGGTCGAACAGCGTGAGCAGCGCCACCTGCGCCTCGAGCCTTGCCAGCGGCGCGCCGATGCACAGGTGCAGGCCGCCGCCGAACGCGACGTGCGGCGCGTCATGCCGCGCGATGTCGAAGCGATGCGGATCGGGGAAGGCGGCGGGATCGCGGTTGGCGCCGCGCAGGCTCATGAACAGCGACTGGCTCTGCTTGACCGGGCAGCCGCCCACTTCCATGTCGCGCGGCGCGACGCGGCCGGTGATGTCCACCGGCGATTCATAGCGCAGCACTTCCTCGACCGCCGAATTGATCAGCGCCGGATCGGCTTTCAGCCTGGCCAGCTCGCCGGGATGGCGGAGCAGCAGCCATACCGCATTGCCGATCAGATCGGTGGTGGTGAGGTTGCCGCCGATCAGCAGGCCTTGCAGGTTGTTGGAGATCTCGCCGTCGCTGAGTTCGGCGCCGTCCGCCTTGAGCGCCATCATGTCGCTGACCAGATCGTCCTGCGGCTGCGCGGCGCGCTGATGCATCAGCTCGCGCATATAGGCCGACAGCGCGTTGGCGGAGGCGACGAATTGCGCCGTCTGCTCCGGCGTGCGGAACGGATCGAGCCCCAATATCGCGCCTTCCGACCAGGTGCGGAATTCCGTCAGCCGCATGGGATCGACGCCCAGCAGCCGCGCGATCACGTCGATGGGAACGCGCAGCGCGAAATCGCCCATCGCGTCGAACCGCGCGCGGCCGGCGAGCGGCGCCAGCCATTCGTCCACCACCTGCTGCACCAGCGGCTTGCAGCGCGCGACGCGCTTGTAGAGCGCCTTGGCGAACGGCGTGCGGATGCGCATGTGATCGGGCTCGTCCATCAACAGGATGCCGGAGCGCATTTCATCTTCGGGAATGGTCATGCCCTCGACCTTCTGCTCGAGGATGCGCCGCGCCAGCGTCGCGCCGGGCTCGGTGCGCTCCGGGCTGCGCCACATCGTCGTGTCGGAGACGACGCCGCGCACATCGGCATAGCGCGTGATCAGGAATGTGCCGGCCGCCTCGTCGCGATGCACCGGACATTCGCCGCGCAACCGGTCGAGCAGCGCGTGCGGATTGTCGTTGAACGAAGGGTTCAGCGGCGTGAGCTCGAAGATGGTGGGCAGCGGGTCGTTGGACATGCGGCGCGTCCTGACATTTTGTCAGTGGCGATGTTAGTCCGGCGGCTTCGCGGCGTCGAGACCGGCGGTGTTCACCGCCGCCCCTTCAGCTTCACCATCGTCAACACGACATAGATGGCGAAAGCGGCCAGTGCGATGCCGGCCAGACCCACGATGATGGCCAGATTGTCGAGCGGCGCGCCCGCCAGATGGTTGGCCGTTTCGGCGATTTCGCTCATGTTCGCGCTCCCATTCACACCCACAAGATGCAGGCTTTAATACCTGCAACCGGTTTAACTTCCTTTCCGGATGTTCTTACTGTGTTCTTTTAAAGGAGTCCATATGGAACAGGAAAAAAAGCCTATAACGGACAGTCCGCGCCGCCGGCGGTTGCCGGTGGCAACGGCGGATGAGGCGGCGCAGATGGTGCCGTTGCATCCGAGCCCGATGTCGGCCTTCAACTCGCCGCTTCCCGAATTGCCGGTTTCCGCCGCGCCCGGCGAGACCGATGGCTTCGCGCAAACCGAGGACCTGCTCAACGGTCTGATCGGCGAATGCCATTACCTGATGCGCGAGGTGGCGTTCCGCTCGATCTGCCAATGCAGCGATCCGACGGATCGGGTGCAATTCATGCGCACGGCGATGGAGTTCGCCAAGACAGGTGCGGAAGTCGCCAACGCCGTCGTGCATCTTCGTGGCGGCACGGTGGTGAGCGAGACGCGCCAGACCATCCGTGTCGAACATATGCAGAAGACGACGACGACCGGAGGGACGGCGGGGGAGGGGGGTGCCGCGCCGCGGTGAAACAATGATCAAGCCCTTGCGTCCCGAAGATGTCTGGCAACCAAAGCTGGGAGCGCCTTACGGCAATCGCAACGCGCGCAAGCTCGGCCGCTACGACCGCGACATGCGCGCCTTCCGCGCCCGCGTCCGCGATTGGCGCCGGCGCGTGCGGGCTGCGCTGGCGTCGGTTCCAGGATATCCGGAAAAGGAAGTTTCACGCGGAGCCGCAGCGCCGCGGAGTTGCGCGCCTTTGGCGCGCAGAAAAGAAAAGCCTTTTACGCAAAGCCGCAAAGCCACGAAGCGGCGCTTCGCGCCGACAAGAAAGAACTTTGCAGCTTCGCGTCTTCGCGGCTTTGCGTGCAACGTTCTTCCCGGTTCTGCGCCGCTACCAATACTCCCGCATGATTTCCCCCGCCCAATCCGGTTCACGGATGTCGCCGCGCGGCAGGAAGCCTTTCATGACGGGCTTGATGTCGAGCACCGGCGTCGCGTCGATCGCGTCGAGGCCCTTCACATGCAGCGTGAGACCGTCGACGCGCGCGAGCGTGCAGACGCAGGCGCCCAGGCGGTTCGGCCGTCCCTTGCCGCGCTGCGCGAAGATGCCGACCAAGGGCCAGTCGGCGCGGCCGCGCGGCCGGCGCGCGCCGGTCTGGATCTCGGCGTCGGGCACGCGGTCGAAATGGTAGATCACTTCGATGTGGGAGAAGTCGGAAAGGCCCGCGGTCGCATCGGCGGTGAATTGCGCGGCGTCGAGTTCGATGCGCGTGGCGACGGCGTCCCAGCGATCGTCGACAGGCTCGCCGCGCGCGCTGCGCACCGTGCCGATAGGCTTCAGGACGATCTCGGCCATGGCTTTGAAACTCCCGTGCGGCGCGGCGCGATGGTTAAGCCATTCTTAACGTCGGCGGCAGTAGCCTTCGCGTGTGTTAAGGCATCCTTTCATTGTTGCGCATCCGTTCCGGTAACCGCTAGCTCTGGAGTCGGGAAATCCATAGGTAGTAGTACCAAGCCCCTCTATTTATTGACTTTTCCTTTGACCTTCCGCTTATCCCATGATATCCCATCCTGTCCCATGATCAGTGATTCGCCCTCGGTTACCGGGTGCGCGGACGCCGGACCACTCGGGACCAGGGGGCTGGGTTCAAATGACCGGCGCGGTTCAACCGTTCATCTCGACGGTGTCCGGTACGCTCGACGCGAAGGGCCGGGTCTGCATACCCGCGCCGTTCCGCGACGTGCTGACGGCGCAGGGAACGGTCGGCGTCTATCTGATGCCCTCATTCGCGGAAAGCGCGCTCGAAGGTTTCGGCGACGAGGTGCTGCAGGCGTTCCACCAGCAGCAGGCCGCACAGGATCCTTTCTTCACACCGTCGCTCGACGACAAGGTTTTCGCGGTGCTCTCGATGTCGCGGCTGCTGCCGCGCGACGAGAACGGCCGCGTCGTATTGCCGGCCGAATTCATCGCCCATGCCGGGCTGAAGGAACGCGTCACCTTCGTCGGCATGGGGCGCAAGTTCCAGATCTGGGACAGCGAGCGTTTCGCAGGCGTCCAGTCTGACCGGTTGAAGCGCGCGCTGGCGGTGCGCAATGCGTCTTCGGGGAGCGGGCTATGAGCCACGTCCCGGTGATGCTGGCCGAAGTGGTCGAGGCGATGCGCCCGCGCGACGGCGCGCATTATGTCGACGGCACGTTCGGCGGCGGCGGCTATTCGCGCGCGCTGCTCGAGGCCGCGCAGTGCCGCGTGCTCGGCATCGATCGCGATCCCGACGCGATCGCCCGCGGCCAGGCGCTCGCGGCGCGCTATGACGGCCGGCTGACGCTGCT
>DATNNS010000402.1:0-2120 GCA_035601715.1 Rhizomicrobium sp. | reverse complement strand
CGCGCCGGCGGCATCATGGCGATATTGGGCGAACTCGACCGCGCGAATCTTCTGCATCGCGACGGGCCGTCGGTGCACGCGAAATCCTTGACCGAAGCGCTCGCGCAATGGGATGTGCGCCAGACCAACAGCGAAGACGTTCGCTATTTCTATCGCGCCGCGCCCGGCGGTATCCCGACCCAGACCGCCTTCAGCCAGGACCGCCGCTTCGCCGCTCTCGATCTCGACCGCAAGTCCGGCGTCATCCGCTCGGCGGAGAATGCCTTCAGCCGGGACGGCGGGCTCGCGGTGCTCAGCGGCAATCTCGCGCCCGAAGGCGCCATCGTGAAGACCGCCGGCGTGGATGAAAACAGTTTGGTGTTCGCCGGCCCGGCGCGCGTGTTCGAAAGCCAGGACGCCGCCGTCACGGGCATTCTCGACAACAGCGTGAAAGCCGGCGACGTGGTGGTGATCCGCTATGAAGGGCCGAAGGGCGGGCCCGGCATGCAGGAGATGCTCTATCCGACGAGCTATCTGAAATCGAAAGGCCTCGGCAAATCCTGCGCACTGGTCACCGATGGGCGCTTTTCCGGCGGCACCTCTGGCCTTTCCATCGGTCATGTTTCGCCCGAAGCGGCGGAGCAGGGCATGATCGCGCTGGTCGAAACCGGCGACCGCATCGAGATCGACATTCCCAAGCGCTCCCTTCGCCTCGCCGTCGACGACAAGACACTCGCGGCGCGCAGCGCGGCGCTGACGGCGCGGATGGGCCGGCATTGGCGCGCGGGAAACCGGCCGCGCAAAGTCTCGCAGGCGTTGCAGGCCTATGCGGCGTTCACCACCAGCGCCTCGCGCGGCGCGGTGCGCGACGTGAACCAGATCCGCAAGGATTGAAACACCGTGCGCTATGTCAGCACGCGCGGCGCTTCCGCGCCGCAATCCTTCGCCGACATCCTGCTGTCCGGACTGGCGTCCGATGGCGGCCTGACGATGCCGGACGTCTGGCCGCGCATCGACGCCGCGGAAATCGCGAGCTTCGCGAGCAAATCCTATACAGAAGTCGCATTCGCGATCCTGTCGCGCTTCGTCGGCGATTCATTCGCGGCCGACGATCTGCGCGCCGACATCGTTGCCGCCTATGCGGGCTTCGACGCTATCGCGCCGCTCGTCGATCTCGGCGGCAATCGCTATCTGCTCGAGCTGTTCCACGGCCCCACGCTCGCCTTCAAGGATATCGCCATGCAAGTGCTGGCGCGGCTGTTCGCGTGCGCGCTGGCGATGCGCGGCGGACGCGCGACCATCCTCGCTGCAACGTCCGGCGACACGGGCTCGGCCGCCATCGCCGCGTTCGGCGGGTTGGCGAACGTCGAACTGTTCGTGCTGCACCCCAAGGGCCGCATCAGCGACGTGCAGCGCCGCCAGATGACGACGGCGTCTTTCGCCAACGTCCATAATGTCGCGCTCGAAGGCACCTTCGACGATGCGCAGGCGATCGTGAAGGCCTTGTTCGCCGATGCCGATTTCGCGCGCGATACCGCTCTCACCGCGGTCAATTCGATCAATTTCGCGCGCATCGCGGCGCAGATCGTCTATTATTTCACCTCCGCCGCGCGGCTCGGCGGGGCGCCGATCTTCGTCGTGCCCACGGGAAATTTCGGAGACGTGTTCGCCGGCGAAGCGGCGATGCGCATGGGCTTGCCGGTTGAGCGCCTCGTCATCGCGACCAATGAGAACGCCATTCTCTCGCGCGCGCTCAACGATGGCATCTACCTCTCCGGCGACGTGCATCGCACACTGAGCCCGTCGATGGACATTCAGGTGGCGAGCAATTTTGAACGCACGTTGTTCGAGGCGTCGGGCCGCGATGCGCAATGGACCCAGCGCGCGATGGCCGAGTTCGCCGCGACACGACAACTGCAATTGCCGGACGCCGTGCTGAAGAATTTGCGCGCCCGTTATTCCGCGTCTTCGGTGAACGATGCGCAAACAGTCGCGGCCATCGCGCGCTTTTACAAGCAACATAGCCGCCTGATCGATCCCCACACGGCGGTTGCTGTTGCAGCCGCGGACCGGCTCGACGCAAAAACACCTGTGGTCGTTCTGTCCACCGCCCATCCCGCGAAATTTCCCGATGCGGTGCG
>DATNNS010000401.1:0-17002 GCA_035601715.1 Rhizomicrobium sp. | reverse complement strand
TATTGGCCTTGGCCGCCGGCGTGTCGTCGATCGGCGAGATCACCTTGATCGGCCCGGCTTCGGCGGAAATCACCAGACCGACGCCGCCATACTGGCCCTCGGTCTTCACCTGCATGTCGGCGAAGGTCTTGGGATCGAAGTAGCTCGAATGCGGGTCCAGGCTCGACATCATGCCGTTGATCGCGCCTTCGACCATCAGCTTGTCGTCGGTCGCCACCGCATAATGCGTGCGCGCGACGGAGAACGCCTCGCCGAAGCGGTCGAGCTCGTGATAGGCCGTGGTGATGTCGCTATCGGCCGCGCCATAGGCGAGCGGCAGCAGCGTCAGCCCGGCCGCGAATCCGGCAAGGGCGCCCAGTCCCGTCCACAAACCCTGTTTCATCTTGTCCGTATCAATTCGCATTCGCGCTCTTCATTGCGCCTTTGCCGTTGAGCATGTCGAGCGCATAGGACAGCTGGAAATCGTCGATCTTCTTGCCGGCCGGCGCGTGGATCACCGGCGCCGCGGGCTTCTTGGCGGCGCTCTCGCCGATCAGATGGCCGGGCAGGTCGGCTTCGCTTTCGCGCGCGAGCTTGGTGGCGGCGTCGTTCTCGTCGCCTTCGGCGACCTGGACATCCGGCGTGATGCCGAGCGCCTGGATCGAATGGCCCGACGGCGTGAAGTAGCGCGCGGTGGTGAGCCTCAGCGCGCCGTTGCCCGGCGACAGCGGAATAATCGTCTGCACCGAGCCTTTGCCGAACGACGTCATGCCGACGATGGTGGCGCGCTTGTGGTCCTGCAGCGCGCCGGCGACGATTTCCGACGCCGAGGCGGTTCCGGAATTGATCAGCACGACGATGGGCTTGCCGTCGGTGATGTCGCCGCCCTTGGCGTTGTAGACCTGCGTGTCGTCGGGGTTGCGGCCGCGGGTGGACACCACTTCGCCGCCGGTGAGAAGGTCGTCGGAGACGCCCACCGCCTGGTCGAGCAGCCCGCCCGGATTGTTGCGCATGTCGATCACATAGCCCTTGATGCCCGAGCCGATCTGGCGCTTGAGATCGCGCACCGCGTGCTCGAGGCCGGCCTCGGTCTGCTCGTTGAAGGCCGCCAGCCGGATGTAACCGATATCGCCCTCGCGATGATATTTGACGCTGTCGACCTGGACGACGGCACGCACCAGCGCCACGTCGAACGGCTTCTTGGTGCCGGGGCGCAGGATGGTGAGCGTGATCTTGCTGCCCGGCGCGCCGCGCATCTTGGCGATGGCGTCGTCGAGCGAGAGGCCCTGGATCGGCGTGCCGTCGATGGCCGCGATGAAGTCCGCCGTCTTGATGCCGGCGCGCGCGGCGGGCGTGTCGTCGATCGGCGAGACCACTTTCACCAGACCGTCATCCATCGTCACTTCGAGGCCGAGGCCGCCGAACTGGCCGGTGGTCTGGATCTTCATGTCGGCGAACGCCTTGGCGTCCATGTAGCTGGAATGCGGATCGAGCGAGGACACCATGCCCTCGATCGCGGCGCTGACCAGTTCGCTGTCGGCGACCGGGCGCACATAATCGGCGCGCACGCGCTCGAACGCATCGCTGAACAGATCGAGCTGGCGATAGGCCGACAGATCGGTGGCGCCGTGCGCCACGGGAAACAGCATGAACGCGGCCGCGAACCCCGCCGCCATTCCGGTACCGAGCAATGCAAAACGCTTCATGTTCTCTTCGCCTTCCTCAAATCGATCTCAAGCCAGGGCGCGGGGCTTGCGCCTTTGCCATTCTCTCTCACTTCGAAGTAGAGCCGTCCGCTGGTCCGCGGCATCTCGCCTACCGGTTCGCCGGCGAGCAGTTGATCGCCCGGCCTCACGTCGATGCGGTCAAGGCCCGCCAGGACCAGATCGTAGCTGGCGCCCATTTCCAATATCAAGACTTGCCCTTCCTTATGGTAACGGCCGGCGAAAAGCACCCGTGAATCGGCCGGCGCGACCACCTGGGCTGACGGCGCTGTCATGAAACTGAGGCCCGGCGCGCGATCGCCTTCTTCGCCGCCGCCGTTGACGATCTGGCCGACCACCGGGCGGATCATGGAACCGCGCCGGGTACCCGGATTTTGGGACGCGTTCTGCGCCGTGACCACGGTGATTCCCGCCCCGGCCGGGGCGGCGCGAAGGGCGGCCACCTTGGCCAGCAGGCTGCCCAGATTTGTCGCCTGGTCCGCGGCCGCGTCGAGCTTGGCCGCGAGATCGCCATATTGCGCCGCGGCCTCGTCGGCTTCGCGGCTTTTCATCGCGAGAAGTTGATCCAGTTCCACCCGCGCCGACGAAAGTTGGATCGCATTGCGCGTGCTTTCCGCGCGCCGCACGATCAGTTGCGCGCGCGTGCGGCGCAGGTCATCGAGCTTGCGCGACAACGCCGCCGCTGCGCCATAGACGCGCGGCAGCGACGCGCCGAGCAGCATGGACCCGCGCGCCGCGGCGAGCGCGTCGTCGGGTTCCATCGCGATGGCCGGCGGCATGTCCTGCTGCAGCCGCTCGAGCACCGCCAGCAGATGCGCCACCTGCACGCGGTCGCGCGCGAAATCGGCGGCGAGGGTTTTCTCCTGCGCGGCGAGGCTTGCGATCGTCACATCGAGCTCGCCTTTTTCTTCCTCCAGATCCTGTACCCGCGCGGCGGTGGCGATCAGCCGCGCGCGCAAGCTCGCCGCCTGTGCGCGCAACGCGTCGCTCTTCTGCTTGGCCGAGAGCACGGCGGGGCGGGTCTTGGCGATCTGCGATTTGAGTGTTTTGTATTGCTCGGCGGTGCTGGGAAGCTTCGTCGCCTGGTTGACCGGAATCGCGCCCGACATGTCCTTGACCAGCGGCAATTCGTTTTGTGTCGGCGGCTGCGTTGGCGCGACGGCCGCCGGCTTGTGATGCGGCCTGGCGGGCGGGGTGTGCTTGGCGATCGCTGGAAAAGCCAGCAACGCGCTCGTCAAAACGAGCGCGGCGATGCGCCGGGATCTAGCCATTCTTGGTTTGCGCTTCGACCGCCTGGATCCGCTTTTCCACATCCTCGCCCAGATAGCGCGCGCTCTCGCACTTGAACCGCGCGTTGAGCCGGTAGGCGCGCGGAACGCCGGTGGGGATGTTCACCGCGACGATCTCCGCTTCACTCAACCCTTCGAGATGCATCAGCAGTGCGCGCAGCGAATTGCCGTGGGCGGCGATCAGCACTTGCTGTCCGGCGGCGAGCGACGGCACGATCGTGCTCTCCCAATAGGGCAGCACGCGGGCGAGCACATCCTTCAGGCTTTCGCCGCGCGGCAGTTCCGCAGGCGTCAGATCCGCATAGCGCGGATCGGCTTTGGGATATTCCGGCGAATCCAGATCGACCGGCGGCGGCGGCACCGCATAGGAACGGCGCCACGCGTGCACCTGCGCCTCGCCAAACTGCTTGACCGCTTCGATCTTGTCCTTGCCTTGCAGCTTACCGTAGTGCCGCTCGTTGAGCCGCCAGTGCTTGACGACCGGAATCCACATCCGGTCCATCTCCTCGAGCGCGAGCCACAGCGTCTTGATCGCGCGCTGCTGCAGCGAGGTGTAGGCCATATCGAAACGGAAACCGTCCGCCGCCAGCACCCGCCCCGCCTCGCGCGCCTCGCGCTCGCCTGTCTCGGTCAGCTTCACATCGCACCAGCCGGTGAACAGGTTCTTCTTGTTCCACACGCTTTCGCCATGGCGCAAAAGGACGAGCTGGCAGTCCTGGGACATCGTTCGAGACTCAATAAAGGGGCTGGCCGGACCGTAGGAAGACCGACCCGCGCTGTCCATGCGAGCGCCCGTCGCGGCGCTTCCTGCCCGGAAAATCCTGCCGGGCTCCCGTCGGATCGCCAAAACTGGAACATAAGCCATTGAAATATATAAGATTTAATCCACTGCCGGTTGGCGCGGGACTGGCAAGGGAGACTGCGGAAAACTCTCATCCGCGCAGAACCCGCCCATGGCCCGTACGCGTCTTAATAGAGTGATCGCCGGCCTCGCCGCCGCAGCCCTCGCCCTCAGCCCCGTCCAGGCCTTCGCCTTCAGCCGGGTCAAGGACCTGGTCGAAGTCCAGGGCATCCGCGACAACATGCTGGTCGGCTACGGCCTGGTGGTCGGCCTCAGCGGCTCGGGCGACTCGCTGCGCAACGCACCGTTCACCCAGGAGAGCCTCAACACCATGCTGGAGCGGCTGGGCGTCAACACGCGCGGCACCACCATGCAGACCAAGAACGTCGCCGCCGTGATGGTGACCGCGAACCTGCCGGCCTTCGCAGCCCAGGGAACACGCATCGACGTCTCGGTCAGCGCGCTCGGCGACGCCAAGAGCCTTCAGGGCGGCACGCTTCTGGTGACGCCGCTGTTCGGCGCCGACGGCGAGATCTATTCGTTGGCGCAAGGCCCCGTCGCGATCGGCGGCTTTTCCGCGCAAGGCGCGGCCGCCAGCGTGACGCGCGGCGTGCCCACCGCAGGACGCATCTCCAACGGCGCCATCGTCGAGCGCGAGATCGGCTTCAAGCTCGCGGCCGAAACCTCGCTCAAGCTGTCGCTGCACAATCCCGACCTGACGACCGCGACGCGCGTCGCCAATGCGGTCAACGCCTTCCTCGGCGCCAACATCGCAACCGTAAGCGATCCGGCGACCATCTGCCTGAGCGTGCCGCCGGGCTATGCAAACGGCGTCGTGGGCCTGTTGACCGATGTCGAACAGTTGAAAGTCGACCCCGACGAGCCGGCCAAAGTGGTGATCGACGAGCAGTCCGGCGTCATCGTGATGGGCGCGGATGTGCGCGTCTCCACCGTCGCGATCGCGCAAGGCAACCTCACCATCCGCGTCAGCGAGACGCCCGAGGCAAGCCAGCCCGGCCCGTTCAGCCAGGGCACCACGCAGGTCCTGCCGCGCACGCAAATCCAGGTCGACGACAGCCACGGCAACAAGATGGCGGTGCTCAGCGAAGGCGCAAGTCTGCAGCGGCTGGTCGACGGCTTGAACGCGCTGGGCGTCGGCCCGCGCGACATCATCTCGATCCTGCAGGCGATCAAAGCGGCCGGCGCGTTGCAGGCCGATATCGAGGTCGTGGGATGAGCGCGCTCGATCTGCAAGGCGCGATGGCGCTGGCCAAATCCGCGCCGGTGCAGCCGCCGCAAGCCACCGTCGATCCCGTCATGGCGAAGAAGGCGGCCAAGGCGTTCGAAGGCTCGTTCATCTCCGAATTCATGGGCCAGATGTTCGAAAGCATCCCGACCGACAGCGAATTCGGCGGCGGCGAAGGCGAGGACATGTTCCGCTCGCTGCTGACCGACGAATACAGCAAGCAGATCAACGCCTCGGGCGGTTTCGGCCTCTCCGCGGCGGTCACCCGCCAGTTGCTGAAGACCCAGGAAAAACCGGTGCAAGCGGCATGAGCGCGCCGCCGAAATTCGAACGGCTGATCGCGCTGACGGAACGTCTGACCGAAGCGCTGCAGGCCGACATCGCGGCGCTCGAGCGCGGCCGTGCCAAGGAGATGCGCACCATCGCGCCCGAGGTTCAGCAGCTCACCGCACTCTATGGCCGCGAAGCCGTCGGCCTCGATGCCGCGAGCGCCCGCGCCGCCTCGCCCGAACTGCGCGCCCGGCTGACGCAAGCCACCAAGCGCTTCCACGAAACCCTCGCGCTGCATGCCCGCCTGCTGACGCGCGTGCGCAACGCCGGCGAAGGCCTGATCCGCGCGGTCGCTCTCGACGTCGAAAAGAAGCGCAGCGCCCAGCGCCCCTATGCGCGCGCGCCGCTGCCGAACACGCGCTCCACCGGCGCGATGATCTACAACAACGTCGTCTGAAAAACCGCTACGCCGTCGACGATGAGCTCGACGAGCTGCCCGATGAGCCTGTCAGCAGGCTGAGCGCGAGATTGTAGTTGGCGATCTGCGCCTGCAACTGCCCCGATACCGGAGCGCTGGTGCTCGTCGTCGGCGTGCTTGCCGAAGCCGGCGGCGCGTTGATCGCCTGGTAGATTTTCGGAATTTCGTTGATCACATTCTCCAGCGTCGCGCGCGCCGCGCCGGCGCCGGCCTGGGTCGAGATATCGAGCGTGCCGGTGAGACCGAGACCGAATACGTTGCTGGTGGACGACGGCGTGGCGGTGGTCGACGCCGCCGCGCTGCCCTTGGCCGGGGCGCTGGTGAGCGTGCCGGCGGCGATGCCGAGCCGCGCGAGCGCGTCGGAATCCGCCGGCCCGGGCACCAGGGTTGCGGTGACGCCCGCATTGACCTTGATCTGAAGCGCCTCGCCGCCATTGGCGAACGTCACGCTCGCCGTACCTGCGCTTTGCAATTCGGCGTTGATCTTGTCGGTCAGGCTTTCCAGGGTTTCGCCCTGGTCGACGGTGATGGTGATGTTGCGCGCGGCCGTGCCCGCGATGTCGATGCCGAACGTATCGCCGGCGCGCAGCGTCGACTGCGAGGTGAGATCGACGGACTGGTTCACCGTGACCGCGCCGCGCGGCAGACCGAGCGCGTCGAGCACGCTGGAGCCCTGCGCGTCGAGCGCGATGCCGGCGCCGGTCGACTGCCCGTCGGCGCCGCCATATTGGCGCGTCCAGGCGATCGTGCCGTCGGGATTGAGCGCGCTCACGAACATATTGTTGACGCCGGCGACGTTGCGCGTCTGGCCCGCGAAGGTGCCGGTGGTGGTGCCGGTGAGATAGACCGTGCCGTCGCCGCCGACCGCGACCGCGCCGCCCTTGTCCGCGCCGCTGGTGCCGACATAGCTCACCTGGTCGGGCGTGGCCGTCGTGCCGTTGTCGGTGGCGCTGAAGACGAACGCGTCCGTGCCGCCCGAGCTCGCATTGGCGACGGTGGCCGCGCCGCCCGCGGTGAGCGACGCATTCGCCGTCGTGCCCGAGACATAGATCTGATTGCCGGACACGGTCAGCCCGCCGATCGCGCCGTTCTGCAAGCTGCCCAGATCCATCTGCCATACCGGCGCCTGGGTGATGTCGCCGCCGGCATATTTGGACAGGATCGCGTCGCCGTTCTGCACGCTGGCGACGATGAGTCCGCCGTCGGCGGTCGCGGTCGCGCCGGGCGTGCTCGCGGTGGCCACGACCTGGTCGTTGCCCGTGGTGCCGAACTGGTTCTCGGCGGTGAGCTGGCCCTTGGCGCTGATCGTGGCGAGATAGGCATCGCTGCCGCCCGCACTCGTCTGGCCCGCGCCGATGACGCCCGTCACCTGGCCGCCGACCGTGATCGTGCCCGTGGAGTCGACGCTGACGCTCATCGCCTGATTGTTGTTGAGCGTGGGGATCTGTGTCGTCCAGTCCTGGTCGCCGGCGGCATCGTAGCTGGTGACGAAGCTGTCGCTGTTGCCGTCTGCGATGGCGGCGGTGGTGAGATCGGCCGTCGTCGAGCCCGCGACCACCACGCCGCCGGTGGGATTGAGCGCCAGCGAATAGGCCGATGCGGTCCCGGCGCTGCCGACGAGGCTGGTCCATTGCAGATTGCCCGCCGAATCGTATTTCGACAGATAGACGTCCTGCGAACCCTGGTTGAGCTGGTTGCCGAAATCGCCGGTCGCGTTGCCAACGACATAGACATTGCCCTGCGCGTCCACGACGGTGGACTGCGCCGTGGTGTTGCCGGTGGTCGGATTGGCCGTGGCATTGAACACGCCTTGCGGCGCGCTCGAAAGATCGGTGAGCTTGACGAGGCGCCCCTGCTGGTCGGCCGCGGTGCCGTCCGAGGTCGCCACGGCCGAGCCGGAATTGCCCGCGACGTAGAGCGCCGGCGTGGCTGCCGCCGAGGACAGGCTGATCTGCTCGCCGGGCGAGGCATTGATCGAGATGCCGTAGCTCGCCGTCGTCGGATCGTCGCTCGAGCCCTCGGTGAACACGCGCTGCAGGCGGGTGGCGAAACCGTCGGCGGAAAGCTGCTGGTTGGCGTAGTTGACGATATTGTCGAGCGTGAGCCCGCCTTGCACCTGCGACAGGTCGATCGGCACATCCGTGGTCGTGCCGCCCTTGGTGACGGCGATATCGAAGCTCTCATCCGCGCTGACGCCGGGAAGTGGGTTTTCGACATTGGCGTCGCTCACCACCGTGCCGCCGGTGTAACCGAACGACGCGAACGGGATGGAGACCGTGCTGGCCACCGACGCGCTCGGCGTTCCAGCCTGCAGCGTCAGATCGTTGAAGCTGGTCGAGCTGACGAAGGACTCGATCTGCTGCAGCCCCGCCTGGAAGCGCGTGTTGTAGCCGGCAAGCTGGCCCGCCGTCATGCCGTCGCGCTGCGCCATCGAAGCGAGATAGGACAAGTTCTTGACGCCCTGATAGAGCGCGAAGAGCTTCTGGTTGTCCTGCTCGGTCTTGGCGCTGGCCGAACTTCCGGTCGTCAGATTGGCGTTGTCGACGTCGACGAAATTGGTGGTGGCGAGGATCTGCGCATCTTCCGCCTGCTGTGTCGGCTGGCTCAGATCATCCCACGGCGGACTGTCGTTCGCGGTCGCCGAATTCGTGCTGCTCGCGGCCACCGGCGAGGCGGGCACCTGCGACGCGGCAAGCGGCAGCTTCGCGTTGTAATAGTTGAGCAGCACCGACGCATCGAGCGTCGGAAATGAGACAGTCGTGGCCATGGCCCATTCTCGCGCGTCCCGCTTAATGCCGCGCTAACCGGGCGAACGTGCTTAACGCACTCTTAACGGCAGCGGTGGCACACCGGCGCGATGAACGCGCACGCCTACGAACAGGGTGTCCAGCTTTCCGCCGCCGGCCGCCACGCCGAAGCGATCGCGCGGTTCGAAAGCGCGCTCGCCGACCGGCCCGACGATGCCCGGGTGCTGTTCGCGCTGGGCAACACCGCCCGCGCGCTGGGGCTGGCGCGGCCGGCCGAGGAATTCTTCCGCCGCGTGCTGGCGCTCGAGCCCGAACGCGTCGAAGCGCTGGTCAATCTCGCCAATCTGCTGCGCACGGCCGGAAACTTCGCCGGCGCAGAGGCGCTGCTGGCGCCCGCGCTCGCCCGCAATCCCGACGCGGCCGAGCTGTGGCTCACATTGGGCTCGGTCCTGCGCGAGACGGGCGACGCAGCCGGCGCCGAGGCGCATTACCGCGAAGCGCTCGCGCGCAAGCCCGACTATCCTGCGGCCCTCGCCAATCTGGCCGATCTGCGCGCCGATGCCGGCGACCGCGACGACGCATTGGCGCTTTACGACCGTGCGATCCGCCGCGATCCGGGCAGCGCCCAGGCGCGCCTCAACCGCGCGGTGCTGCATCTCCTCTCCGGCAATCTGAAAGACGGCTGGCGCGACTATGACGCGCGCCTGAAAATCCCCGGCAAGGCGCCGCATTGCGATCACGGCCTGCCGCGCTGGGACGGCGCGCCTCTCAAGCGCAAGCGCCTGCTCATCACCGCCGAACAGGGCGTCGGCGACCAGATCATGTTCGCCAGTCTTCTCCCCGAACTTCTCGCGCGCGGCGAGACTGTCATTCTCGAATGCGAGCCGAGACTCGCGCCGTTGTTCGCGCGTTCCTTTCCGGACGCGACAGTCAAACCATCGCAAATGGAAACCCGCGCCGGCGTCACCACGGCGCATTATGGCTGGCTCAAGAACGCCGGCGGCGCGAATCTCGCCACCCCGATGGGCAGCCTGCCGAAATTCCTGCGCGGCGATCCGTCAAGATTTCCCAATCCCCATCGCTATCTCATGCCCGATGCGAATGAAGTCGCAAAATGGCGCGCGATTTTCGCAGTCGGGCCGCATATCGGACTATGCTGGCGCAGCGGCAAGAGCGGCGGCGCCCGCTCGCTGCAATATGCGCCGCTGCAAGCCTGGGCCGATTTCATTCGCGAGCTGCCGGGCACGCCGGTCTGCGTGCAATATGACGCGAGCCTCGAAGAGATCGCCGAGCTGGAGACGCTGAGCGGTCGCAAGATTCTCGCGCCTTGCGCCATCGACCAGAAGCATGAACTCGACCGCGCTTGCGCGCTATTTTGCGCTCTCGATGCCGTCGTCAGCGCGCCGACGGCCGTATCCTGGCTCGCCGCCGGCGCGGGCGTTCCGACTTACAAGATTCTCTACGACACAAGCTGGACCGCCTTCGGCGAAGACCATGAACCGTTCGCGCCATCGTGCATCTGCGTGATGCCGCGCAAGGCCGGTGACTGGAGCGATGCTTTCGCGAAAGCATCGGCGCTGTTGCGTTAGCCGCTCAACTCGCCGCGCGAAAGCCGCCGGCGCGTCGGGCCGCGAGCTCTTGCGACAGATCGGCGGCGATGCGCGCCGCACCTTCGCCGTCGACGGTCATCAGTCCGGCGGCATGCATCTCGCGGCGGCGCGGGGCATCCGACAGCAGCGCGCGCACGGCGCCCGCGACGTCGTCGTCCTGCGCGCTCTCGGCCACCCCCAGCGAAAGCCCCATGCCGGCCTGCTCGAACGCCGATGCCGACAACGCGTGGTCTTGCGTCAAACAAAGATAGAGCGCGGGGATTCCGTAAGCCGCCAGCTCGAGAGCCGTGACGCCGAAGGCCACCAGCGCGAGATCGCTGGCCGCATATTCCGCCGCCAGGTCGGCCGCGCCTTCGATGGTTTCGAAATTTCCGGCAAGCGAAGCGACGGTGCGCGCGATGCGCGCGCCGTTCTCCATGCCCGGCCCGATCACGAAGCGGGCGCGGAAGACCGGATCGAGCCGCGTCAGCGTCCGCGCGGTACGCAGCGTCAATCCATGCGGATCGCTGCCGCCCATGCTGACGAGCAAAGTCGGTCGCGGCACCACGGCGCGCGGTGCGCCTGCGGGCTTCGTCATGCCCAGCAACGCCCATTCCCAGCCGATGCGCGGACGGCAGCGTGAGCCCTGCCAATCCAGCGCCTCGGCCTGCGGCACAGGCGGATAATAGGCCA
The DNA here is from genome assembly GCA_035601715.1 of Rhizomicrobium sp. Taxonomy (GTDB): domain Bacteria; phylum Pseudomonadota; class Alphaproteobacteria; order Micropepsales; family Micropepsaceae; genus Rhizomicrobium. The sequence continues at coordinate 6,146 of DATNNS010000401.1, read as the reverse complement.
CATCGGCGGCAAGACGCCGGTCCGATCCGTCGTCGATCACGGCGGTGAGCGGCACGCATTTGGAAAGCTGTTCAAGCTCGGCGCGGCCCACGCCTTCGCGCGTGTCGCAGATGAGCATATCGGGCTCGCGCGCGACGACCAGCGCGGTCAGCTGTTCACTGTCACGCGCGCCATCGATCGTGATGGCCTCGAAACCGGCGCGCGCGATCGGCTCCAGCGCATCGGCGCTGCCGTTCACCGCGAAGATCGCGCCGATTCCCTGGCGATCGCGCAAGCTCCGCGCCAGGGCCACCATGCGCTTGACATGGCCATAGCCGAACCGGCCGCCGCCGTCACAGCGGATCAGCGCGAGGGCGCCCATGGCCGCGATGGGTTTCTGTTTCACATGCGCGTTGAGCGCGCGCAGGCCGGGCTCGCGTTCGAGCAGCAGCAGCAAGTCGGCCAGCGACGCCTCGCCCGCTTTGGCCGCCAGGCGCTCATGCACGGCCTCGACGAAAGCGAGATCGTCCGGCGTGTCGATGGTGAGCCGCCCGCCGTCATGCGCCAGCGCCGGATAGGCCGGCGCGCGCGCGATGCGCACGAAACCGGGATGCAGCTTGAAATAGCCGGTGACATGCTCGCGCGCGACCGAATCCTCGTTCGCATCCATCATCAGCCGGTCGAGCGCGCGGCGCGTGAACGGATCGACACCTTCATGGCCCGTGACGGCGCCGTCCTCGAGCAGCACATAGTCCGCATCCTGCTCCATCAGCGACGTCAGCAGATGGTCGATGAACCCGGCATCGACGAACGGCGCATCGGACGACACGCGCACGATGATGTCGGCGTCGAGCAGCTCGGCGGCGCGGGCGAAGCGCGCCAGCACGTCGTCTTCCGGCCCGCGCACGACGATGACGCCGTTCTCGCGGCCCCATTCCACGATCGCGTCGTCGCGCGGATTGGTGGAGGTGGCGACCGCGATCTCCTCGATGAACTGCGAGCGCTTGAGGCGATGGACGATGTGCCAGAGCAGCGGCTTGCCCGCGATGGGCTTGAGCACCTTGCCCGGCAGGCGGGTAGAGCCCATGCGCGCCTGGATCACGGCGACGATGCGCAGATGGTCGCTGGGTTCCGGCGTGTAGTTCATGCCGCTTCCGGCTTCCATTGCGCGCGCAGCGGCAGCAACGGACGCATGCCGTCGCTGGGATCGGCGCGCCAGTCGCGGTCGGCGAGTTCGGAAGGCTGCGGCCCTTTGAAACCGGCGCCATCCGCAACCAGGCTCTCGCGGATGCGCGCGATCACCGGCGCGATTTCCTGCGGCAGCCAGCAATGGCCCGCGGCATATTCCGCGCCCTTGCCGTCGAGATCGAGATGGAATTCGACCGCGCTCGCGCCCCAGCGATGCACCGCGCGCTCGATCACGGCGGGACGGCGGGTGTGATCCGACCAGCCGGTGGCGCAGCCGGTCGCGTCGCGGATCGCGGCGATGGCCGACAGGTTCGCTTCGGCAGCCGGCGTCGGATAGGCGCTGACGCAATGCAGCAGCGTGATGTCTTCTGCGCCCGCGCGCCGCAATGTCGCGACCGCGGCTTTGATTTCGTCCAGCGTCGCCATGCCGGTCGACAGCACGATGGGCTTGGCCGTGCGCGCGCACGCTTCGAGCAGCGGCGTGACCAGTAGTTCGTAGGACGCGATCTTGTAGAACGCGACGAAGGGCCGAAGTTCTTCCACCGCCTCGCGATAGAACGGCGTGCAGGAGAACTGGATGCCGCGCGCCGCGCAACGCTGCGACAACGGCGCGAGATGGGCGAGCGGCAATTCCCATTCGCGCCGCGCGCGATGCTTGGCGCTTTGCGCGAGGATTTCGGGCGCGAACATGCGATCGATCTTGAACAGCTGGAACTTGACGGCGTCGCATCCCGCATCCGCCGCCGCGTCGACAAAGGCCAGCGCGCGCGAAAGGTCGCGGGCGTGATTGCTGGACGCTTCTGCGATGAAAATGGGCCGGTTCACTCGGATCTCCCGATTAACCGTTTCTAAACGCGCCATGGCTAAAAGAAGGTTAACGGACCCGCCCATGAGCCAGAGCACAGCGCCCTTTTTCATCGTCTCGAGCGGGCGCTCGGGCACCGCGATGCTGCACAAAGCCTTGTCCGCGGCGCCCGACATCGAAATGCACCACGAATATCTTGTGCATATCCATCAGCCGCTGGGCGTGAAGCGCTATCTGGGGCTGATCGGTGCCGAAGAAACCGCGCAAGTGATTCGCCAGACCCATCTGGCCGCCATCCGCCACGCAGAGGCCGCCCATTGGGGCGATTCCTCGAACAAGAATTCCTGGCTGATCCCGGACCTTGCGGCCCTTCTGCCCGAGGCGAAATTCGTCCATCTGGTGCGGGACGGGCGCAAGGTCGCCGGTTCCTATTTCCGCAAGCTCGCCGACGAATGCTACGATGATCGCTCGACCGCGATTTTGCAGGCTTTCTACGACGATCCGGCGCATGGCCATCCGCCGCCGCCGGAAAAGAAATATTGGTGGCCCGTGCCGCGAAAGGGCGACCGGCAGGCGATCGTATTCCGCGGCTTCGACCAGTTCCAGCGCATCGCCTGGCATTGGGCGGAGATCAACCGCGTGATTTCGGATTCGCTCGCGGCACTGCCCGCGTCGCAAACCCTGTTCGTGCGGCTCGAGGATCTTCAGGCTTCGGCGCAACAGGTGCGCTCGCTTTTCCGATTTCTTAATCTTCCTTACCGCGACGTAAACGGCGCGATGTTCGCCCGCCCGCACAACGTCAACCGGCCGCAAGACCGTCTGCTCGATGCGCGACAGCGCGGGCAGTTCGACGCCATCGCCGGCGCGATGATGGCGACGCTGGGCTATGCCGAACGCGAAGAGTATGTAGTGAATTATTAAGTACGAGAGGCGGAAGATGGTTACCGGAACCTTCCCGGGGGCGATCTTCCATGCGCGATCTGTGCGATCTCTGCCGCCACGACGAACTCGAGGCGGTCTACACGCCCGAACGCTCGACGCGCGGCCTCACCATCCATTTGTGCAAGCATTGCGGGCTGGTGCAGAGCCTGCCGCGGCTCGACCGCGCGCCGCGCGCCGCGATGGCCGTCTCCAGCGGCGCCGATTGGGGGAACGTCCGTTATGGCAAGGGCTTCCGCACGAAAGCCGCGCTCACAGCCCTGCGCCGCCACGCCGATCTCGACAGCGAGCTTTCCATTCTCGACGTCGGCTCCAACCGCGGCAGCTTCGCGCGCGCGCTTCTCGAACACGCCCCGCTCGCGCGCATCGTCGCCGTCGAGCCGGATGAGCGCGTCGCCGAGTCCTGCAAGGGCCTGGAACGCACCGAGCTTGTCGCCGCGCGCATCGAGGATGCAGCGCTGGAAAGCGGGCGCTTCGACGTCGTCCATTCCTGCCACACCATCGAGCACCTGGCCGAGCCCGCGCGCGTGCTCGCCGATCATTGGCGCACGCTGAAACCGGGCGGCTTGCTGATCCTGGATGCGCCCAACCTCGCGATCCTCGATGCCGACGACATCGTCGAGGAATGGTTCATCGACAAGCATCTCACTCACTTCTCCGCCCGCACCCTGATGCGCATGGTCGTGGCGGCCGGCTTCGACATCGTCGATCCGCCCGAGACGCGCGACCGCGAGAACCTCTTGATCGTGGCGCAGAAATCGGCTGCGCCGCGCCATGCCATCGGCCCCGACCCGCGCGAAGTGGCCGAGGCGACGCGCCTGATCGCGGCCTATCAAGCCATCCGCGCCGGCAACCTCGCCGCACTCAGCTTCGCCGCCGCCGAGATCGCGGCGATGGCGCCGCGCCGCGTCGCGATCTGGGGGGCGGGACGGCTGTTCGATTCGCTGGTGGTGCATGGCGGTCTCGACACGGCCGCGCTGTCGCTGCTCGTCGACACGCATCTGAAGGCCCATGTCGCCGACCGCCATGGCATCGCGCTCGCCGGCCCCGAAGCGCTCGCCGACGCCAAGCCCGACGTGATCGTGATCATGTCGCGCGGTTTCGCCGAGGAGATCGCCGCCCAGGCCCAGATGCTGGCGCCGCGTGCCGAGATCGTCCACTACAACGCGCTGCTGTCGCGCGCACGCCTGCGCAAGGCGGCGTGATGTCCTCGCCCGCGCAAAAGCAGCCTGTCGCAGCGGCTGAGATCACAGCCGCCATCGCCGACGCCGCGCGCTTCACGCGCAAGCACGTGATCGCGTCGATCTATCACGCGGGCTCGGGCCATCCCGGCGGCGCGCTATCCTGCGCCGATATCCTGGCCTGCCTGTTCGGCGCCGAACTCAATGTCTGGCCCAACGGCGCCGACGATCCGCAGCGCGACCGCTTCGTGCTCTCCAAAGGCCATGCCGCGCCGGCGCTCTACGCGATCGCCGCCCATCACGGTTTCTGCGACGCCCGCGCCGCGCTCAACCTGCGCAAGCTCGGTAGCCCGTTCCAGGGCCATCCCCATATCGGCGATCTGCCGTGGGTCGAAACCTCGACCGGCTCGCTCGGCCAGGGATTTTCCGTCGCGCTCGGCATGGCGATGGGATTGAAACTTCAGAAAAGCACGGCGCGGGTCTACGCGCTGCTCGGCGACGGCGAATTGCAGGAAGGCGAAGTGTGGGAGGCCGCGATGTGCGCCGCCCATCACAAGCTCGACAACCTGTGCGCCATCATCGACTACAACAAGCTGCAGAGCGACGACCGCAACGACAACATCATGCGGCTGGAACCGCTCGCCGCCAAATGGCGCGCCTTCGACTGGGCGGTCGCGGAGATCGACGGCCACGATATCGCCGCGATCCTGTCCGGCCTGCAGCGCGCTTCGAGCACGCAGGGCCGCCCCGCGATCCTCATCGCCCATACGGTCAAGGGCAAAGGCGTGCCGGTGATGGAGAACGTGCCGCACTGGCATGGCAGCGTGAAGCTGACCCGCGAACAGGCCGAAGACGCGCTCAAATCTCTCGGCGCATCGCGCGACGAAATCACGGAGCTGCTCGATGTCTGACGCCCCCGCCCTGATCGGCACCAGCGGCGACTCGTTGCGCGAAGCGTTCGGCAAGGCGCTGTCGGCTCTCGCTGACGAATTTCCCAAACTGGTGGTGCTCGACGCCGACATCGCAGGCGGCACCGGCGTGCATCATTTCCGCAAATCCCATCCCGAACGCTTCCTGCAATTCGGCATCGCCGAGCAGAACATGATGGCCGCCGCCGGCGGCCTCGCTGCGACAGGCTTGCTGCCGGTGGTGACGACGTTCGCCGTGTTTTGTTTGCGCGCGGTCGAGCAGGCGCGGCTGTCGCTCGCCTATGCGCGGCGCAACGCCAAGATCGTCGCAAGCCACCCCGGCATCGATGTCGGCCCCGATGGCGGCTCCGCCCAGGCGCTGGAAGATCTGGCCGCCTTCCGCGCGATTCCCGGCATGACCGTGATCTCTCCCGCCGATCCGATCGAGACCGCGCTTGCCACCCGCGCGATCCTCGAATTCGACGGCCCCGTCTATATGCGCACCGGCCGCAGCGCCGCCAAACGCGTGTTCGGCGACGATCACACATTCGAAATCGGCAAGGGCTGTATCGTTCGTGACGGCTGCGACCTCACCATCGTCGCCTGCGGCGTCGAAGTCGCGCGCGCGGTCGAAGCGGCCGAAACTCTGGCGAAGGAAAACATCTCCGCCCGCGTCGTCAACATGGCGACGATCAAGCCCATCGACCGCGCGCTGCTGTCGCGCTGCGCCCAGGAAACCGGCGCGGTGGTGACGGCGGAGGATCACAACATCTATGGCGGGCTGGGCGGCGCGGTGGCCGAAGCCCTTGCCGCCACGACACCCTGCCCGATCGAATTCATAGGCGTGCGCGACACCTTCGGCGCCTCGGGCGAGCCGGAAGAACTCGCCGTGCTGTTCGGCATCGGCTCGGGCGCCATCGCGCAGGCCGCGCGCAAGGTGCTCGCGCGCAAGGCGAAACAGTGATGTCGCGCTTCTCGCTTTTCGGCAGGAACGCCGTCGTCACCGGCGGCAGCCGCGGCATCGGCCGCGCGATTGCGCTCGGCCTGGCGCAAGCCGGCGCCGACGTCGCGCTGACCTATCGCGAGAAACATGACGAAGCGAACGCGGCCTGCCGCGAAATCGAGAAACTTGGCCGCAAGGCGATC
>DATNNS010000400.1:0-2430 GCA_035601715.1 Rhizomicrobium sp. | reverse complement strand
GCTTCCCGGCCATCGGCCGGCGGCTCGCCGACACGCTTTCGGGCGTTATCGCCAAAAGCCCGAGGCCGCGATGAAAGCCCTGCTCGAAGACCGCGCCGTGATCGCCCTGTCGGGGCCGGAGGCGCGCGACTTCCTGCAGGGCCTCATCACCAACGATATCGCGCAGCTCGCGCCGGGCAAGGGGCTCTATGCGGCGCTGCTGACGCCGCAGGGCAAGATGCTGTTCGACTTCCTGATCGCGGAAGGCGACGGCGCCGTGCTGCTCGACGTGGCGGCGTCCGCGCGCGACGCGCTGCGCAAGCGGCTGACGATGTACCGGCTGCGCGCCAAGGTGGAGATCGAGGCGCGCGACCAGCTTGCGGTGCTGGTGGGTCTGGAAGGACGGCCGGCGGAACGCGGCATCACCTTCGCGGACCCGCGGCTCGCCGCGCTCGGCCATCGCACCATCGGCGCCCGCGCGGAAATGCCCAGCGACGTGGCCGATGGCGGCGATTACCGCGCGCACCGGATCGATCTCGGCGTGCCGGAGGGCATCGATTTCGGCTCGGACAAGATCTTCGCGTTGGACGCGGGGCTTGAAGAGCTGCACGCCGTATCGTTCACCAAGGGCTGCTATATCGGCCAGGAACTGACCGCGCGGATGAAACACAAAAGCACGGCGCGCAAACGGCTGCTGCCGATCGAGAGCCCCGGCGAGCTGCCCTGTGCCGGCACGCCGCTCAAGGCCGGGACGCGCGAAATCGGCGAGATCATGTCGGCCTATGGCGACAATCGCGGCTTCGCGCTGATCCGGCTGGACCGGCTCGAGGAAGCGGGCGGCGCGCCGGTCGAGGCGGGCGGTATCGCGGTGAGCGTGATCAAACCGTCATGGCTTTTCGCTTGACCTGAGCGGCCAACAGGTCAGATTCGCCTCCCCTTCATGGAGGCTCTCATGCTGCATCATGTGTCCGTCGGCGTCCGCGACGTCGCGCGCGCCGCCCGTTTCTACGATCCTGTGCTCAAGGCGCTGGGTTACAAGCGCGTCGCCGATTATTCGCCCGGCGCGATCGCCTATGGCGAAAGCAACGGCCGCCCGCAATTCTGGATCGGCCTGCCGCACGATCAGGGCGTGCCTTCCAACGGCAACGGCGCGCATGTCGGCTTCACCGCGAAATCCAAAGGCGCGGTGAACAAATTCCACGCCGAAGCGCTGAAAGCCGGCGGCAGCAACAATGGCGAACCCGGCCCGCGCCCGGATTACGGCCCGACCTATTATGGCGCCTTCATCTACGATCTCGACGGCAACAAGATCGAGGCGGCGCTGCTCGCGCCGGCCAAGGCAGCGAAGCCGAAAGCTGCGAAGAAGCCCGCCAAAAAGACCAGGAAGGCGCCTGCGAAAAAGAAGAAGAAAGCCAAGCGCCGGTGAAGCGCGCCGTCACGCGCTGCGGCTGGCCCGGCGAGGATCCGCTTTACGTCGCCTATCACGACGAGGAATGGGGCGTGCCGGAATATGACGACCGGGCGCTCTATGAAAAGCTGGTGCTCGACGGCTTCCAGGCGGGGCTCGCCTGGATCACGATCCTGAGGAAGCGCGAGAATTTCCGCAAAGCCTTCCACGGCTTCGATCCGGAAAAGATCGCGCGCTACGGCAAGCGCGATTTCGCGCGGCTGATGAAGAACGCGGGCATCATCCGCTCCAACGCCAAGATCAAGGCGGCGATTGAAGGCGCGCAACTCTGGCTCGACATCCAGGAGAAGGAGCCGGGCGGGTTTTCGCATTTCATCTGGAAGCATGTCGACGGCAAGCCGGTGACCAACCGCCGCCGCGAAAGCGACCCCGCGCCGGTGAAGACGGCGATGAGCGAGGGGTTGTCGAAAGACCTCAAGCAGCGCGGGTTCAAATTCGTCGGCCCGGTGATCGTCTACGCTTTCGCCCAAGCCATCGGCATGGTCAACGACCACGCGGTGACCTGCTTCCGCCACGGCGAGTGTGCGAAGCTGGGGAAGAAGCACCGAGCGCGCTAAGCTTCCACAGCCACGAGAGTCTGCTCGACCCTCTCCAATCCCTTGTCCGTAAACCGCTCTTCGCTGAACGGAATCCCCTCAATCACGCCATGCCAGAAGGCGACGGCGCCCGTGTTCACCGCCATCTGGCGGATTTTCCATTGGCCGGGATAGTGCGCGAGGATTTGGCGTGCGAAGGATTTGCCGATTCCGCCGCGGCGGAATTCGGGCGGGATGTAGAATTCCTTCACGCGCATCCAGCCGGGTTCGCGGCTGATTAGCGCGAAGCCGATGCGTTCGTTTCCGTTCATTGCCCAATAGGGCCAGTTGCCCTCTTCGTTCCAATAGGACTCGAACGAGGGAAAAGGATAGTCGCCGTCACTTGGTGTTTCGCCCATGATGGCGAGCATCTCGACGATATAGCGCTGCAGCATCCGCCACATATCC
>DATNNS010000399.1:0-10132 GCA_035601715.1 Rhizomicrobium sp. | reverse complement strand
CACGGTATCGGCGCGATCCTTATAAAGCAGCCGCCTGAACCCGGCGCGCTTCAGGCCGTTCACCACCCAGTGAAGCCCGCGATCGCGGAACACCATGGTCAGCCGCCCGGTCAGCCAGCCGAACACATGATTGCGCGCGGTGCGCTGCTCGTAAGCGGTCCGCAGCAGGGATGGCGGCCGGAACGCCGGATCGACCCCGAGGAACGCGAACAGCGCGGCGAGGCCGGCGTCCCCCTCGGCTTTCGCCTGTTCCAGGATGAGCGGAAAAAGCGCGGCGCGCCCGAAGCACCGCTCATAGGATTCGAAATAGCTGTCGTAGTGGCCTTCATCGATGATCTCGGGCATCTCTTCCAACGCGTCGGCGAACGACAGCCGCGTGTAGCCGATCGACAGCATGTGCTGATAAAGCGAGACGGCGCGCCGGATGGGATCGCGGAACACGAATACGATCTTGGCATCGGGCACGGCGCCCTTGATGCGCTCGGGCATGCCGGGAACCGCGAAATAGCCCGGCGTCGCCTCGCCGCAAATCCGCCCCGGCGGCGCGGCCGCGAAGTGGCGCGCATACCAGGCGAGGCCGCGGTCCCAATGGCGGTCGAAGAAGAAGATTTCCTTGGTCTGCGGCGGAACGAAGATCTGCGGATGCTCGCTCAGGCAGGTGTGCAGCCATGTCGTGCCGCATTTGCGCACGCCCGCGACGATGAAATCCGGCAGACGCATCATTTCCACGCGCTGAGATCTTGCCCGATCATCTCCTCGGTCCGGTCGATATGCGGCCGGAATATCTCGGCGAGGCGGCGGCGCGTGTCGCCCGCGATCCGGAATGTTTCTTCCCGCGGGATGGGCTTTGTCAGCCAGCGGGTTACGATCGCGCTGTTCTTGGCCCAGTCGAGCAGCGCGTGCATGTCGTGGCGCCGCAACCATCGCGTAGGGCGGCGCAAAATGTGGAACAGCGGCGCGAAGCGCGGCGCGCTGGCGGCGAGAACGCGCTCGCGCATGACGGCGGGCCGGAAGTCCGGATCGGCGCCGACGAAGGCGTAGATGCGCGACAGCAGTTGTTCAGGCGACTTCTCGATCTCGTCGTTCAGCACGATCAGGATCTGCTCGCGCGGAATGCAGGCGAACCAGTTCTTGAGATAGACGTCGTAGAAATTGCGCGCCACGAGCACGGGATAGCTTTCGATCGTCTGCTCGAAATTTCCCTCCACCCCGATCTGGCGGCGGCGGAACAGATAGTTGGAGACGAGACGGTCGACCGGGTTGCGCAGGATGCTGATGAGCTTGACGTCCGGCAGAGCGGCGCGGATGCGCGCTGGCGCTTCTTCCGAGAAGAAGTAATCGTTGCTCACTTCGCCGACCGCGCGCGCGCCCTCATAACCCTCGAAGAATTTCTCGTACCAGGCGAAGCCGCGGTCGTAGTAGTCGTTGAAGAACAGCGTCTCCTTGGTGGCGTGCGCCATGCGGATGTCGGGGTGTTGCTTGAGGCACTGATAAAGCCAGGTCGTGCCGGTTTTGCCGGGCCCGATGACGATGAAGGTCGGTAATGTCACTGGAAAACCGCTGTTTCAACCGCGCCCGACAAAGCCAATATTCGGTGGCGGGTTCGAGGTCAATGGCGGGCTTTAACCGTATCGTCAGCGCGACCGGCCGCCCGCCGGGCAACTCGCGGACGCGGGATGCGCGGCGCAGCCGGCGAGCTCGCGCAGCACGTTTCCCACCCCGGGATTGAGGCTCTCGGACCAAAAATTCGCAAATGTCTGAACCCCGTTCGTGACGTTCGAATCCGCGTTGGGCCACCAGCGCCAGATCAACGTCGCCTGTTTGCCGGGATAGAGCAGGGCGAATTCGGTGTAATGACGGAACGATGCGAGGCTGGTGCCGGACAATCCGTTCTGGACGCCGCCGAACGGATTGATGCCCAAGGTGTAATCGAGACCCATCTGCCGCGTGCAGGAGACGTCCTCGTCGATCATCGCTTCGCCGCGGGCGAAATTGGCTTGCCGCTCGGTGAAGAAGGTGATCATGACGAGATCGACATCGGCGCGCGACCAGCGTTGCTGCTTGAGAATGCAGGGATGGGAGCTGTCGATCGCGATGGGCAAATACGGCCACAGCGTTTTGACGTAGCGCGCGATCTGCAGCGTGTCGTCCAGCGTTGCGCCGCTATGGGCCCGGAAGGGACTGGGATCGCGCGAATACTCGGACAGGTGCACGCCGAGCAGGGTCCCGTCGCGCACGTAGGATTCCAGATTGACGCAGCGCCGCCCGCCTGGGCCTTGCTGGCACCACGCATCGTATTCCGCCTTCCAGACTGCGACCGTGTTGGCGCCGGCGTCGACAGGCGCGCGCGCGATGGCGATGAAGATATGCATCCTCGCGGCGCGCGCGGCATCGAGCGTGGCAAGCAACGTGGCCGGCGTGGTCTGCGGCTGCGCGAGATTGAGGAGCGTGGCGTTGAAGGGCGCGATGCCGAATTGATCCGGCGTCACGATCCAGGCGCCGAACGGCGGATTATAGGGCGGCGCCGTCGCCGCCTGGGCTGGAACAGACAGCATCAGGGCCAGCAGGCCTGCGAGAATCCTGATCATGCTCTCGGCTCCTCTGTCCGGACGATGGCGATGTCGGCACCGCGCTGTGGTGCTGCCGACAATATCCCAATCCGCGCTCCGGCGAAGCTTTGCCTGCGTCAGGTTGCCGGTTTGTCATCCGGCGCGACCGTGCCGCGAGGATGGCGTTTCAAGGTTTCGGCTTGACCGCGCAGGCGCACCAGAACGGCAGGTCTTCGGAGAACCGCACGTCGGTGAGGCCGGCGGCTTCCATCATCGCCTTGATCTCGGCGCGGGTGTAGCGGTGTTCGCGCTGCGTGCCGAGACGGTCGAGGCAGTCCGTCTTCAGCGTGTAAAACGGCTTGTTGCGGTAGCTCGAAAGCGGCCAGTTCGAGACGTTGGCGCCGGCGCGCTCGGCAGCCAGCGCCAGGCGCGCCGCCGGCCAATAGACCAGCGCGGCGATCACATTCGTCACCGCCTTGCGGGGGCCGAAGGGCAATTTCGAGATGGCGCGGCGCACAACATCCGACGCTTGCCAGATGGCGCGGAACCAGATCGGCCGGTTGTCGAAGCGATAATAGATATAAACGAGCAGCGGCGCTCCGGGCTTCAGCAGCGCGGCGCAGGCCTTGATGCCGGCGGCCGCGTCGGGGACGTAGTGCAGGACGCCGACACAGACGCCGAAGTCCATGGTGGCCGGCGTCAACCCATTGTCGCTCAGGCTGCCGCGATGGAACGTCACGTTGGAAACGCCGCGAAGCGTCCGCTTGGCCACTTCGAGCGCGTTGCTGGGCTCGATGCAATGCAGATGGCCCACACGCGGCGCGATATACTTGTCCCAGCGGCCGGTGCCGCAGCCCATGTCGAAGCCGACGGATTTGTCGTTCACCAGATCCCAGCGGAACGGCCGGAAATAGGCATCGAAATCCTGCTGCTGATCGGCGGTGGAAACCCCGCTCTGGTCGAAAACCGTCCATTGCGCGCCGAAACTGTCGACGACGGCTTTGTCAAGATTCATCGAGATATCTTGATTCATATTCTCTTGTGTGTTCTGCGGCGTCACGGCGGCACGTCTAGCAGACGGCGCCGCGGCATGGCAACCGGAACTCACGCGAAGCCGCTGATCGAACAGAACGTTCCCGAATCCCGCGATCACGATTCCATCAAGGTTAAGCGGTCCGGCCGCGTTCTTCCCGCGCGAGGATGAGCCGGGTCAGCCTGCGGTTCCCGGCGATAGCAAATCATGCAATCCGCGACCGGCACGTCCGGATTATCGCGATGACGCCGCGTTCCGGCCCGCTATTCCCCGTTCCGTCGGGGGCATGATAGGAGGTTCGCATCGGTTGCGAGGCGTGGATGCGGTTTCCGGATTTGTTCATTCTTGGCGCGCCGAAATGCGGCACGACATCGCTCCACGGCTATCTCGACCAGCATCCGCGGATGTTCATGTCCTATCCGAAGGAACCCAACTACTACAATTCCGACGTGCCTCTCGTGCGCAAGACCGAAACGCGCGACGCCTATCTCGCGCTGTTCCGCAAGGCGCCGGCGGACAGCGTGGCGGGTGAGGCCACCGCCAGCATGCTCTATTCCCGTGTCGCGGTGCCGCGCATCCTGACTGACAATCCGCGCGCGAAGTTCATCGTCTGCCTGCGCAGTCCGATGGACATGTTCGTCTCCTATCACGGCCAGCTTGTATTCGACGGGCACGAAAAGACTTCTGATCTGGAACAGGCCTGGCGCGCGAGCCTGGCGCGCTGTGCCATGCGCGACGACAAACCGCTCGATCTGCTGGACTATGCGGGCATGTGCAGCCTCGGCGCGCAGGTCCAGCGACTGCTGGGCGCCGCTGACCGGTCGCGCGTGCAGTTCATCCTGTTCGACGACATCGTGGCCCATACCCGCGACGTGTATGAACGCGCGCTCGCTTTTCTCGGCCTGCCGGACGATGGGCGGACGCAATTCACCGTGCACAATTGGCGCAAGACGCATCGCTTCCCGCGACTGCGGACCTTCCTCATGCATCCGCCGTTTCCGCTCGACCATGTCCGGCGCGGCATCGTGAAGCTGGTACGGCGCAAATGGAAAAATCCGTCCAACATCTACGACAGCATGTTGTCGAAGCCGGCGCCGCGGCCCGTGCTGCGCGAGGAATTTCGCGAGGAACTGGTCGCCTATTTCGACGCGGATGTGAGGCTTCTGGAGAGCCTGATCGGCCGCGATCTCGCCGCCTGGCGCCGTTAGCCCAGCACGCGTTTTGCCGCCGCCGCAGGCGTGCCCATCGTCGCGATGAAGACGCAGGACCAGCCGAATACCGGCCGCGCCTTGTGCAACGCATAGACCAGGACTTTCCAGGGCTGCAGCAACGGACGCTTTGGATACGGGTAGGTGAGGCCCAGGAAGGTGACGTGGAAGCCATGCCGGCGGATCAGCTCCGTCATCGTCTTGGGCGAGTAATAGGCGACGTGGTCCTTGTGCACGACCTCCCGGCCGAGCAGCAGATGGACGAAGCGCGACGGCGCAAAAGCATTGGGCACGGTGATCAGCAGTTCGCCGCCGTCCTTGAGGATTTCCGCGCAGCCTTCCAGGAAAAGGCCGGGGTTGTTCATATGCTCGATCACTTCGCCGGCGACGATGAGATCGATGCCTTCGGCGCGGAAGTGCGCGGTGTCCATCTTCTCGGCATTGCCATATTCGACGTTGTCGAGGCCGGCCGCGGCCAGAATCGCAATGCCGTCCCGGCTCAGGTCCAGGCCGATGCAGCGCTTGGCGGCTTTCGTTACGCCGACATGCAGCAGGTCGCCGGCTTTCAGTCGCTCGGCGGTCAGCGGCGCGTCGGTGCAGCCGACATGAAGCACCGTCTTGCCGCGGCAGGCATCGAGAATGAACTGCTCGCGCGACCCGATCGGCTGGATCGCATCGATCGGCAGGACCAGCGGCGCGACGATGGTATCGGAAGTCGTCGCGGCCATCAGGCGTTCGCCGGCACGGGCGACGCCGCTTTCGGGCGTCCGCGGTCGCCGAGGGTGCGCTCGTAGACCTCTTCATATTTCCGCGCCACCAATCCGATCTCGAAATTCTCGACAATGCGCAGACGTGCCTGCGCGCTCAGCGTCTCGCGTTCCGTCTTCGGCATGTTCAGGATTCGCGCGAGCGCGTCGGCCATGGCGGCGGGATCGCCGGGCGGCGTGGCAACGCCGGCGGTACCGATAATATAGGCGGTGTCGCCGACATCGGTCGCCACGCAGGGCACGCCGCAGGCCATCGTCTCGCCGATGATGAGCGGAAACGCTTCGCCGAGCGACGGCGAGACGAGCACGTCGAGCGCGCTCAGCACGCTCGCCACGTCGTTGCGCGGGCCGGCCAGCGTCACGGCCTGCTGCACGCCGGCGGCGTTCATCCAGTCCATCAGGGCCGCGTTCTCCCCCGTGATGCCGCGGCCGGCGAGCAGGAAGCGAACGTCCGGCCGCCTGGCGAGGAGCATCCGCGCGATCGCGAAGAAATCCTTGTGACCCTTCTGCTCGTGGAAGCGCGCCACCATGCCGACGACGGGCGTGTCCGCGCTCAGGCCGAATTCGGCGCGGATGCGATTGCGGGCATCCGGATCGGGATGAAACTGCGAGACGTCGAAGCCATTGGGGATCACGGTGACGTTGCGCGCGCGATAGCCGAAACGCGCGTGCTTCGCCCAGGCGTCGGCCGAGCAGCTGACGATCTGGGCCGGAACGAACGGCGCGAGCGTGGCGCAAATCCGCGCGATCACGCGCGTGCGCAGCTTGATGTAGCGCTCATCGACATCCGGGCTATGGATCGCCCAGACCACCGGTTTGATCCCGAGCGAGCGCGCCGCGAGGCCGCCCAGCAGATCGGAATGATACATCCAGGTGTGCACGAGATCGGGCCTGGCTTCTTTCAGCATCCGGCGCAGCGCGAAGAAGCCGCCGAGGCCGAACGCGCTTTTGCGCATGTCGACGGCGCTCACCGGGATTCCCAGCGCGCGGATCTTCTCGCCCATCGGGCCGATGCCGGACAGCGAAATCACTTCGCACTGGTGATGCGCGGCGAGATGGGGCAGCAGGCGATAAAGAAAGTATTGCGCGCCGCCGCCATCCAGGCCGGTAATCACATGCACGATTTTCATTGAAAAGCCTTGATTATCGCTCTTCGTGTTCGTGGCGGCGCGGCCAGCCGGGGTTTTCTTGCGCGATTGCGGTTAGCATACGGTTCTCGACGCTGACAAGCTAGGGCCGGGCCGGGTTGAGTTCGGCGTTGACGATACATAGATTGCGCCCCTTCGAATTCGGCAAATCCAGCCCAAGGTTAATCGTGCAGAACCCGGCCCACCGCCTTTCGCATTTGAAGCGCCTCGAGGCGGAGTCGATCCACATCATCCGCGAGGTCGCGGCGGAGTTCCGCAACCCGGTGATGCTCTATTCGATCGGCAAGGACAGCGGCGTGATGCTGCACCTGGCGATGAAGGCGTTTTATCCTTCCAAGCCGCCGTTCCCGTTGCTGCATGTCGACACGACATGGAAGTTCCGCGAGATGATCAAGTTCCGCGACGAGACCGCGGCGCGCCTCGGCCTCAAGCTGATCGTTCATATCAACGAAGAGGGCGTGAAGCGCGGCATCAATCCGTTCGCTTCCGGCTCATCGCTGCACACCCAGGTGATGAAGACCGAGGCCCTCAAGCAGGCGCTCGACAAATACGGCTTCGATGCCGCGTTCGGCGGCGCGCGGCGCGACGAGGAGAAGAGCCGCGCCAAGGAGCGCGTCTTTTCGTTCCGCAACGCGGCGCATGCCTGGGATCCCAAGAGCCAGCGACCCGAGCTCTGGCGCGTCTACAACACACGCGTGAACAAGGGCGAAAGCATTCGCGTCTTTCCGCTCTCCAACTGGACCGAGCTCGACATCTGGCAATACACCATGATGGAGCAGCTCCCCATCGTGCCGCTCTATTTCGCCGCCAAGCGCCCCATCGTGATGCGCGACGGCGCGATGATCATGGTCGACGACAAGCGCATGCCGCTCAAGCCCGGCGAGACGCCGGAGATGAAGCTGGTTCGCTTCCGCACGCTCGGCTGCTACCCGCTGACCGGCGCGGTGGAGTCGTCCGCGACGACGCTGGAAGAGATCGTGGCCGAGATGTTCACGGCGCGCACCTCCGAGCGCCAGGGCCGCGTCATCGACCACGACGAAAACGCTTCGATGGAGAAGAAGAAGAAGGAGGGCTATTTCTGATGACCAAGCCCTTCGATCTTTCCTCCTTCCTCGCGGATCAGGAGAACAAATCGTTCCTGCGCTTCCTCACCTGCGGCAGCGTCGATGACGGCAAGTCCACCTTGATCGGGCGGCTGCTCTACGATTCCAAGATGCTGTTCGAGGATCACCTCTCGGCGCTGGAGAAGGACTCCAAGAAATTCGGCACCGACGGCGAGAACATCGATTTCGCGCTGCTGGTGGACGGGCTGGAAGCCGAGCGCGAGCAGGGCATCACCATCGACGTCGCCTATCGCTTCTTCGCCACCGACAAGCGCAAATTCGTCGTCGCCGACACGCCGGGGCACGAGCAATACACCCGCAACATGGCGACCGGCGCCTCGAACTCCGAGCTCGCGGTGGTGTTGATCGACGCGCGCAAGGGCGTGTTGACGCAATCGCGCCGGCATTCCTACATCGCCTCGCTGCTCGGCATCCGCCACATCGTGCTGGCGGTGAACAAGATCGATCTGGTCGATTTCAGCCAGACGGTGTTTGACGATATCGTTGCCGATTACAGGGCGTTCGCCGCCCAGCTCGGCTTCCAGACGCTGGTGCCGATCCCGATCTCCGCGCGCTTCGGTGACAACGTCATCGCACGTTCGCCGCGAATGCCGTGGTACGCCGGCCCGTCGCTGCTCGACCACCTCAATACCGTCGACGTGGAATCGGCGCTGTCCGAAACGCCGTTCCGGTTTCCGGTCCAGTGGGTGAACCGGCCCAATCTCGATTTTCGCGGCTTTTCCGGCACGGTGGTCGGCGGGCGCATCAAGCCGGGCGATGCGGTCGTGGTCGCCAAATCCGGCAAGGCGTCCAAGGTCGCGCGCATCGTCACCGCGGACGGCGATCTCAAGGAAGCCATCGCCGGCGAGGCCATAACGCTGACCCTGGCCGACGAAGTCGATATCTCGCGCGGCGACGTGCTGTGCACGCCGTCGCACCGTCCCGAAGTGTCGGAACAATTCGCGGCCCATGTGCTGTGGATGTCGGAGGAGGAGATGTTGCCCGGGCGGCAATACCTCCTCAAGCTCGGCACGGCGACCGTGCCCGCCCAGATCAGCACGCTCAAGCACAAGGTTGACGTCAACACGCTGGAGCACATGGCCGGCACGACCTTGCTGCTCAACGAGATCGGCTATGCCAATCTCTCCACCTCGCAGCCGCTCGCCTTCGACGCCTATCGCGACAACCGCGACACCGGCGGCTTCATCCTGATCGATCGGTTCACCAACGCGACGGTTGCCGCCGGCATGATCGACTTCTCGCTTCGGCGCGCCACCAACGTCCATTGGCAGGCGCTCGACGTGAACAAGGATGTGCGCGCCGGACAGAAGGGTCAGAAGCCCGCGGTGCTGTGGTTCACGGGACTTTCGGGCTCGGGCAAATCGACGGTGGCCAATCTTGTGGAACGCACGCTTTATGCCCAGGGCCGCCACACCTATCTGCTCGACGGCGACAACGTCCGCCATGGGCTCAATCGCGATCTTGGCTTCACCGACGCGGCGCGCGTGGAAAACATTCGCCGCGTCGCGGAAGCCGCCAAGCTGTTCGTCGATGCGGGACTGATCGTCCTGGTGTCGTTCATCTCGCCGTTCCGCTCGGAGCGGCGGATGGCGCGCGAGTTGCTGGCGCCGGGGGAGTTCATCGAAGTGTTTGTCGATACGCCGCTTGAGATTTGCGAGCAGCGCGACCCCAAAGGGCTCTACCAGAAGGCCCGCGACGGCCAGATCAAGAACTTCACCGGCATCGATAGCCCCTATGAGGCGCCGGAAGCGGCCGAGCTCACCCTGGACACCGTGGGTCATGAGCCGGCCGCCCTGGCCGAGCGGGTGGTGGCCTATCTGCGCGGCAACGGGCTGATTCCCTGAATTTTCCAGGCCTGAGTTTTCCGGGCCGAGTTTTCCGGGAACGTCCGCCAGGCAAACGAATTGTTAGACTCGTGACATGAGATCAGGGTCCTGTGGCCCCGGTGCCACAGGAAAAGGTCCGGAAAGGCTCTTTCCGAAGCAGCTCAAGTCCAGAGGTTAATTGACAGACCAGCCAATTTGGGGCTAAACAAAGCCATCATTTTCGCGAGTCCAGGAGGAATTCTATGCGCAAGTGGGGATCAACGGTAGTTGCGGCGGCCATGCTCGTTTCGAGCGCGACTGCGGCATTTGGAGGTTCCGCTGACCAGGGCGCGTTGGCTCCGGGCAGCGCGGCCGGCGTTCATCAAGCGCAAGGCTGGGGCGACGACACGACGATGTGGCTCATCACGGCAGCTGTTGTGGCGGGCGGGCTTTGCCTGGTTCTCTGCAGCAACGGCAGCAACGGCTCGACCAACCACA
>DATNNS010000398.1:0-5090 GCA_035601715.1 Rhizomicrobium sp. | reverse complement strand
CCACGGCCGAGGCCAGCGCGACCCATTCGACCGTCACCAGGCCGTTCTCGGCGGTCGCAAACTTCCGCAATCGCGCAACCATCGCTGCCACTCCCATCGCCGATCAATCTTGCCCGAAATGATAAGGGAAAACCGAAAACTGTACCATTACGGTGAATACGGCAGATCGCGTGGTAAATTCCAGCGTTTTCTGGTTACCCGCCAAGCGCCGCGTCGATCGCCTTGTTCATCTCGGCGTCGCCGGGCTCGGTGCGCGAGCCGAAAGTCCCGGCCAGCGTGCCGTCCCGGTTGAATAGATATTTGTGAAAGTTCCATTTGGGCGCGGCGCCTTCGCCGAGCTCGCCGGCGATCCATTTGTAGAGCGGATGGGCCTCGGCGCCGATCACGTGCTCCTTGGCGGTCAGCGGGAAATCGACCGCGAATCGCGTCTCGCAGAACGTCTTGATCTGCGCTTCGCTGCCCGGCTCCTGCGCGCCGAAATCGTTGGCCGGCACGCCGAGCACCACAAGCCCCGCATCGCGTTTTTCCTTCCACAGCGCCTCGAGCCCGGAATATTGCGGCGTCAGCCCGCACTGGCTCGCCACATTCACGACGAGGATCGCCTTGCCCTTGAACTTCGACAAAGGCAGGTCGCCGCCATCGATGGATTTGAACGCGAAGTCGTAGGCGGTTTTCGCCATGGGGTTTCCTATCGTGAATAGCGGCCGAACAATTCCACCAACTCGTCGAATTTCACGCGCTGGTCTGCGGCATCGCCGCTCTTGATCGCATGCGCGACGCAATGGGACGCGTGGCTCTTGAGCAGCTCCGCCTCGACCTTCTTCAGCGCGGCCTTGATCGCCTGGATCTGGTCGAGCACGTCGATGCAGTAACGCTCTTCCTCGATCATGCGCGAAACGCCGCGAACCTGGCCCTCGATGCGGGACAGGCGCGCGAGAAGCTTGGGATCCTTGTGCGTCATTTGATTACACCCTACCAGAGTATGCCTGCCTGCCAAACCACGACAACGAGAGTGAAAAGGCCTGCCATGCGTAAATTTGGCGCAATCGCCATGGGGTTTCTTGCGGCGCTGATGCCCGGCGCCGCGCTGGCCTGCGCCTGCGGCTGTTCGGTGTTCGATGTCGGAACCAGCACGCTGCTGCCGTCGGGCCCCGGCGGCACGATCTTCGCCGAATATGATTTTCTCGACCAGACGAAGAACTGGAGCGGCACCTCGCAGGCGCCGGCCGCCAACAACAGCGACAAGCATATCCGCTCGGATTTCTTCCTCGCCGGCGGGCAGTACATGTTCAACGACGACTGGGGCGTGATGGCGGAAGTTCCGTATACGGATCGCCTGTTCACCACGGCCGACAGCGGGTCGCCGCAAACCTTCGAACATGGCGCGCTGGGCGACATCCGCCTGATGGGCGTCTATTCGGGCTTCTCGCCGGACATGTCGACGGGCGTGATCTTCGGCGTGAAGCTTCCGACCGGCGATCACCGCTATGCCAATTTCGACCACGATGTGGAGATCGGCTCGGGCAGCACCGATCTGCTGCTCGGCGGCTACACCTCGGGCGCGTTCGACGTGACGCAGTCGTTCAACTGGTTCGCGCAGGTGATGGGCCAGCACGAGATCGCCACGCAGGATCACTATCGCCCCGGCTTCGAGCTCAACGGCGCGGCGGGCGTTTCCTACAACAACTGGAAGGTCGGCGATGCCGCGCTCGCACCGGTATTGCAGTTGCTCGTCTCCGACCGCGGCCGTGACGGCGGCGTCGGCGATCCTGCCAACACCGGCTATCAGCGCCTGTTCGTCTCCCCAGGCCTGTCGCTCGCGATCAATCAGTGGAAGCTCTATGCCGACGTCGAGCTGCCGGTCTATCAGCACGTCAACGGCAACCAGCTGATCGCGCCCTACGCGCTCAAGTTCATCGCGAGCTATTCGCTTTAACTGCACCTCGCCACAGGGGGGTTAAGCGATATCAAGGTTAACGAATTCGCAACGACCGACATGCCAGGCTGGGCGCGAGACTGGCCGAAAGCCTCGCCATGACCAATGCCATCCTGTTCACGATCTACGCCATGCTGAGCGCCGGCGCCGCGCTGGTGCTGAACATGCTGGGCGTCGCCGATCCGGCGGAAGCCGGCCTCATCGGCGTGGTGGCATTCCTGATCCTGACGCAAATCCACTCCGCCTTCGCGCGCCGCCGCCAGACGCGGCAGTCGCGACACGAGATCGCCAAGCTCAAGCAGACCGCCAAGGAATTCTCCGTCGCGCTCGGCGAGACGCATAGCAAGATCGAGGAAGTCAAATCCGCGATCGAAGCGAAAAGCAGCGCCCAGAGCCGCAAGATCGTCTCCGAGCTTCAGGTGCTCGAAAGCCTGATGCGCGAATTCGCCACCAGGATCACCGAGAAAGCAAAGGAAGCAGCGCCTGCCGAGGCGCAGATCGAGCGCCGCGCCAGGGACAGCGCGCGTTCCTATCTCGACACGCTGGGCGAATCCGAGCTGCTCGAAACCATCCGCGCCTCGCTCGAGGAGAACCGAGTCGACCTTTACCTGCAGCCCATCGTCAGCCTGCCGCAGAGGAAGCTGCGCTTCTACGAGGCGCTGTCGCGGCTGCGCGCCGAGGACGGCACGGTGATCATGCCGGCGCAATACATGAAGGTCGCCGCGCCCGCGGGACTGATGTCGGTCGTCGACAATCTGCTGCTGTTCCGCTGCGTCCAGATCGTGCGCCGGCTGGTCCAGAAGAGCCGCGAGATCGGCGTGTTCTGCAACATCTCCGGCGACACGCTGACGGACGGCGAATTCTTCCCGCAATTCCTCGAATACATGCATCACAACCGCGATCTGGCGCCCCACATCGTGTTCGAATTCGCGCAGGACGCTGTCGCCCGGAGCGGGCAGGCGGGCGAGGAGAATCTGAGCTATCTCTCAAGCCTCGGCTTCGCGCTGTCGCTGGATCATGTGGAGACGCTCAACGTCGATTTCGCGCGGCTCAAGAAGCTTGGTTTCCGCCACATCAAGGTACGCGCCCAGATGCTGACCGGCGGGATGGCGGATGCGATGGTGGCGGCGGAAGATCTCAAGAAGCTGCTCGAACGCCACGGTCTCAACCTGATCGCCGAGCGGGTGGAAGACGAGAAGACCGTCGTCCAGCTGCTCGACTACGGCGTGGATTTTTCCCAGGGCTATCTGTTCGGCGAGCCACGCGCGGTACGCGAGGATTCGATCAAGCCTATCGAAAAGACCGAATCCGCCCCGGTGATCCCCTTCAAGCGCAGCGCTTAGAAGAGATTCACGCGGAGCCGCGGAGACGCGGAGCCAGAAATCCGCACTCTTTCAATTTCGTCGTCGCCGGGCTTGTCCCGGCGACCCATACTCACGGTTCAGACAAAGAATATTGGTGGCCGGCACAAGGCCGGCCGGGACGATGTTTGGGGAGTTGTATGAACTCCGCGCCTCTGCGGCTCCGCGTGCAAAATCTTGCGTGACACCGGGGAGCAGGCTACCTGTCCGCCATGATCCTCCCCA
The DNA here is from genome assembly GCA_035601715.1 of Rhizomicrobium sp. Taxonomy (GTDB): domain Bacteria; phylum Pseudomonadota; class Alphaproteobacteria; order Micropepsales; family Micropepsaceae; genus Rhizomicrobium. The sequence goes on along the minus strand of DATNNS010000398.1, from coordinate 1,568 downwards.
CCGTCCTCACCGGCCTGCGCGAAATCGCGTCCGGGCACGATGCATTGATCTGCGATGTGTGGGGCGTGCTGCACAATGGACGCAGCCCCTATCTCGAGGCGGCCGATGCGTTGCGGCGGTTCCGCAAGGAGCGCGGCCCGGTGGTCCTGCTGACCAATGCGCCGCGGCCCGTCGCCGATGTCGAAGAGATATTCGCGCGCCTCGGCGTGCCGCTGGATTGCTACGACGCGATCGTGACCTCGGGCGTCGCGGCGCGCGAAGACCTCGCCAAACGCGCCGCGGGCAGGGCGCTGAAGATGCTGCATCTGGGACCGGGGCGCGACCGCGGCGTGTTCGCCGGACTGCCGGTCGAAACCGCGACGGTGGAAGAGGCGCAGATCGTGCTCAACACCGGTCTCTATGACGACGACAGCGAAACGCCGCAGGACTACGCGTCCACCCTCGCCGCGATGAAGGCGCGCGGGCTCACCATGCTGTGCGCCAATCCCGACATCGTGGTGGAGCGCGGCGACAAGCTGATCTGGTGCGCCGGCGCGCTCGCCCGCGATTACGAGACTCTCGGCGGCGCGGTCGTCTATTACGGCAAGCCGCACCGGCCGATCTACGAGACGGTGCTGGCGCTGGCCGCGCAAATCGCCGGCCGTAAGATCACAGCACCGCTCGCCATCGGCGACGGCGCCGATACCGACATCAAGGGCGCCAATGCGATGGGGATCGACGCGCTTTTCATCGCGCAGGGCGTCCATGCCGCGCAACTCGGCGATCTCACCGCCGACGGCATCGCGCAGCTGTTCGCGGTCCCCGGCGTCCACGCCAAGGCGGCCATGCGCGCGCTTGTGTGGTGATCTTAAAGCCTGTCATCCCGGCCAAGCGATGCTCTTGCATCGCGCCGAGCCGGGACCCATCGGGACATCGTCGGGGTGGGTCCCGGGTCTCGCTGCGCTCGCCCGGGATGACAATTTGATTTGATCAGAAAATGAAGCCACAAACCCAACAGACAACCAAAGGAATCTCTATGCCCTACTACATCGACGATCTGAAGCCCGGCATGAGCGAGAGCTTCACGAAGACCGTGAGCGAATCCGACATCCAGAAATTCGGCGAAGTCTCCGGCGACATGAACCCGGCGCATTTCGACGAGGCGTTCGCGGCGACCACGCCGTTCAAGACGCGCATCGCCCATGGCGTGCTGTCGGCAAGCTATATCTCCACGGTGCTCGGCATGAAAATGCCCGGGCCCGGCACGATCTTCATGCAGCTTCTCACCCGCTTCAAGGCGCCGGTGCGCATCGGCGACACGGTGACGGCGACCTGCACGGTGCGCGAGGTCGTTCCCGAAAAGCGCCGCGTCGCGTTCGATTGCGTCTGCAAGGTCGGCGACCTGGTGGTGGTCGAAGGTGAGGCGCTGGTGATGGCGCCGGCGCGGCCGAAGGCGTAAATCTGCCGGAATGAAGATCTTCCGCCATCACCGCGATATCCCCGACGCCTACAGGGGCGCGGTGGTGGCGCTCGGCAATTTCGACGGCGTGCATCGGGGCCACCAGGCGCTGATCGGCCATGCGCGGCAG
>DATNNS010000397.1:0-8414 GCA_035601715.1 Rhizomicrobium sp. | reverse complement strand
GGAGCCGCGCCATGGAAGAACTAGATCCTGCCCATCAGCACCAGGATCAGGAGAATGACCACGACCAGGCCCAGGCCGCCGCTGGGGTAATAGCCCCAACCAGCCGAATAGGGCCAGGACGGCAGCGCGCCGATCAGGATGATGACGAGAATGATGAGAAGAATGGTCCCGAGGGACATGGGGAGGCCTCCGCTTGCACGTCAAATGTGTAACTCGCCGCAATTGGCAAAGTTCCCTAGCCGGCGGCGGCGGAATCCAGAAACCACAGCGTTTCGCCTTGCGGCTGCAGCCGCGCGGCGGGCAGCGCCTGATCGCCTTCGCGGGTGCGGGAGACGGCATCGTGCTTGTCCGCGCCGGTCACCAGAAAGACGACGGCGCGGCTCGATTCGATCGCGGGATAGGTGAGCGTGATGCGCGGCTCGTCGCGGCCTTTCATCACCGGCGCGACCCAGCGGCTGCGCTCGTCCAGCACGGGCTGGCCGGGGATCAAGGACGCGGTGTGGCCGTCGCCGCCAAGCCCCAGCAGCATGACGTCGAACAGCGGCCGCGCCGGATCGAAGCTGCCGGCGCCATAGACGGATTTCAGCACCGCCTCATAGCGGCGCGCGCAATCGTCCGGATCGCCGTCGGTGGGGATCGGATGGATTTGCGCGGGCGGGATATCGACGCGCGCGAGCAGCTCCTCGCGCGCCATGCGGTAGTTGCTGTCGGGATGGTCATGCGGCACGCAGCGTTCGTCGCCCCAGAACAATTCCAGCCGCGACCAGTCGATGCGTTGGCGGAATGCTGTCGTGAGCAGCCGGTACAGCAGCCGCGGCGTCGATCCGCCGGAGAGCGCGAGGCGGAAGCGCGCCGGCGCGGCCGCGATGCGTTCGACGAGCCACTCTGCGGCGTCGTGCGCCATCGTGTCGGGATCGGGTTCGACGACGGCGCGGCCGGCGACATCCGTCACGCTTTGGCTTCCTGCGGCTTGACCTTGCGCCATTGACGGCCGTCCCGGGCGAGCAATTCGTCTGCAGCGGCGGGGCCGGCGGTGCCGGCGGCGTAATTCGGGAAATCGGTCGCGGCCTGCTTGCTCCACGCGTCGAGCACCGGCTGCACGATGGCCCAGGAGGCTTCCACTTGGTCGGCGCGCTGGAACAAGGTGGAGTCGCCGGTGAAGCAATCGTAGAGCAGCGTCTCGTAACCGACGGCGGAAGCCTGGCCGAACCAGTCGGCATATTTGAAATCCATCGCGACGTTTTCGAGCGCGAGCACCGTGCCCGGGCGTTTGGCGTTGAAGCGCAGGCGGATGCCTTCGTCCGGCTGGACCTGGATGATGAGCCAGTTGGCGCCGAACTCGTCGACCGGCGTGTCGCGGAACAGCGCATAAGGCGCTTCCTTGAAACGGATCGCGATCTCGGTCGAGCGCTTGGGCATGCGCTTGCCGGTGCGCAGATAGAACGGCACGCCGGCCCAGCGCCAATTGTCGATACAGAGCCGCAGCGCCACGAACGTCTCGACCGACGAATTAGGATCGACATTGGCTTCCTGGCGATAGCCGGCGAGCGCGGCACCGTCGAGCGCGCCCGGGCCGTATTGCCCGCGCACCACATCGTCCGGCGCCAGCGGATGCACCGCCTTGAACACATCGGCCTTCTTGGTGCGCACGGCTTCGGCGTCGAACGACACCGGCGGCTCCATCGCCATCATCGCGACGAGCTGGAACAGATGGTTGGGCACCATGTCGCGCAGCGCGCCGGTCGCCTCGTAGAACGAGCCGCGCCGCTCGATGCCGATGCTTTCGGCGACCGTCACCTGCACATGGTCGATGCGGTCGCGGTTCCAGATCGGCTCGAACAACCCGTTGGCGAAACGCAGCGCCATGATGTTCTGCACCGTCTCCTTGCCGAGGAAATGGTCGATGCGGAAGATCTGGTCCTCGCGCAGGCATTTGAGGATGTGGGCGTTGAGCGCCTTGGCCGAGGGCAGGTCATGGCCGAACGGCTTCTCGATCACGACGCGGCGCCAGCCGGGCTGTTCCTTGAGCAGAGCGGCGGCCGCCAGCCCGTCCACCAGCGTGGCGAAGAACCGGTCCGCCACGGCGAGATAGAACAGGGCGTTGCCGCCGAGCGCGCCGGACTTGTCGATCCCGGCCAGCTGATCGCGCAGGCGCGTGAAGGTCGCGGCATCCTCGAAATCGCCGCACAGATAGGACATCGACGCGGCGAGCCTGTCCCACGCGGCGCTGTCGATGGCGCCGGTCTTGGCCGTGAGCTGCTCGAGGAACGCGCGCAGATCGTCGCGCCATTGCACGGCCGTCTTGTCGTTGTGGTCGACGCCGATCAGCGCGAATTTCTCCGGCAGCAGGCCGGTCTTCGCCAGGTTGTACAGCGCGGGCACCACTAATCGCTTGGTCAAATCGCCATTGGCGCCGAACAGCACCATCGCGCAATTGGGTGCGGGCTTGGGGGTAGCCGTCATGTCTTGGGCTTCGGCGCGAGGCCGCCTTCGAGCATGCCCTCGGTATGGCCGCCGAATTCGTTGCGCATGGCCGACAGCAGCTTCTCGCCGAAACTGTGCTCGACGCGCGAGCGGAAGCGGGCATAGAGCGCGGCCGACAGCACGTTGGCGGAGACCGCTTCCTCGATCGCGGCATTGATCGTCCAGCGGCCTTCGCCGGAATCGTCGACATAGCCCTGGAATTCTTCCAGCTTCGGGCTCTTGGCGAGGGCGATGGCGGTCAGATCCAGCAGCCAGGACGAGACCACGCTGCCGCGCCGCCACACTTCGGCAATGTCGGGAAGATTGAGATCGTAGCGTTCGTTCGCGGGTAGTGCTTCGTTCGACTTGCCGCGCAGGATATCGAAGCCTTCGGCATAGGCCTGCATCAGCCCATATTCGATGCCGTTGTGGACCATCTTGACGAAATGTCCGGCGCCGGCCGGGCCGGCATGGATGTAGCCCTGCTCGGCGCGGGGATCGGCGCTCTCGCGGCCCGGCGTGCGCGCGATGGTGCCGATGCCCGGCGCGAGTGCCGAAAAGATCGGATCGAGGCGGTCGACGATGGGCTTCTCGCCGCCGATCATCATGCAATAGCCGCGCTCCGCGCCCCACACGCCGCCGGACGTCCCGACATCGAGATAGTGGATGCCGCTCGCGCGCAATTCGCCGGCGCGGCGGATATCGTCTTTGTAGAACGTGTTGCCGCCGTCGATGATCGCGTCGTCTTTCGCGAACAGCTTGGCGAGTGCGGCGATGGTCGTCTCGGTCGGCGCGCCGGCGGGGAGCATGATCCAGGCCGTGCGCGGCGGCTTGAGCAGCTTCACCACATCTTCCAGCGAGCTCGCGGGCACGACCTTGTCGCGCGCCAGCGCTTTGACCGCATCGGCGCTGCGGTCGTATGCCACGACCTCATGTCCATGCGCGATGAGGCGGCGGCTGATGTTGCCGCCCATGCGTCCCAAGCCGATGACCGCGATCTGCATGCAATTCCTTTAAGACAGAGCTTCGTCGATCGCTTCGCCCAGCGCTGCGAGACCTCTGTCGGCGTCGCTCAGATGGATACGCAGCGCGCGCCGGCCGCGTTCGTTGAGCACTGCGCAGTCGCCCAGCGCCTGCGCCAGCTGCACCGTTCCGAAGCTCGCCTTGCGGCCCGGAATCGCGATGTCGGTCTTGTGATCGCAAGTGATGGTGAGGAACACGCCGGTGTTGGGTCCGCCCTTATAGGCCTGTCCCGTGGAGTGCAGGAAGCGTGGGCCGAAGCCGAGGCAGGTGGCGACGGTCTTCTTGTCGCGCAGCTTCAGGCGGATCGCCTGGAGCTTTGCTTCATGCGCGGCATTCTGCTCGAGATAGGCGAGCAAAGCGACGTAATCGTCTTCCTCGACGCGCGCGAAATGGGCGCGCAGGATCTGCGCTAGCGAATTGCCGCCGCGCAGGGCATCATTCGCCGCACCGCCGGCATAGACGGAAAAACCGTTGAGCGCGAAGATCGGCTCTTCCTTCTTGAGCGCGCCGGTCTTCTCATAGGCGTCGGTCAGCTCGCGTGCTTTCACCTTGGCGGCTTCGACGTCGGGCTGGTCGAACGGATTGATCCCGAGCACCGCGCCCGCGACGGCGATCGCGATTTCCCACAGATAGAAGATCTGGCCGATCTGATAGGTGTCTTCGATCACGATGCGGATGACGGGATGGCCGGCGTCCTCCAGCGCGCGCAGCTGCGCTTCGGGCTCGTCGGCGCCGGCCAGATGCAAGTGGACGAAAACGCGGTCCTCGCCATAGTCGTCCGGCTCGCCGAGCGGCTCGCCGGAGACGGGAATCAGGCCCTTGCCCTGCTTGCCGGTCGATTCCGCGATCAATTGCTCCAGCCAGGTGCCGATGCTCTTCAATTCGCGCGAGGCGAGGATCGTCACCTTGTCGCGGCCGCATTCGTTGGCGAGCGCGCCGAGCGCGATGCCGAGCTTGACGCCGGGATTGGCGGCGGGTGGGGCGAGGGCGGCGCAGCTCACCGCCATGCGCTGGGTCTCGCGCAAGATCCGCTCGATATCGAGACCCATCGCGGCGGCCGGCACCAGGCCGAATTTCGACAGCACCGAATAGCGCCCGCCGATCGCGGGATCGCCCAGGAAGATGTGCGCGAAGCCTTCCGCTTTCGCCGTCTTCTCCATCGCTGAACCCGGATCGGTGATCGCGACGAACTGCTTGCCGGGCTTGGCGGCGCCGGTCTTGCGCAGCAGGTCGAAGAAATAATCCTTGAGGATATTGGGCTCCAGCGTCGTGCCGGATTTCGAGGCGACGATGAACATCGTCTTTTCGAGCGTGATCGCGGCGGTGACGGTGGCGATGCGGCCGGGATCGGTGGAATCCAGGACATGCAGTTTGGGATGGCTCTCGCACTGGCCGAAGATCTCGTCGAGCACGTCGGCGCCGAGGCTCGAGCCGCCCATGCCGAGCAGCACGGCGTCGCTGAAACCTTCCGCCGCTTTCGCGAAGTCGCGCAGCTTTGCGACGTCGCCGAGCTCGCGCGACGGGATGTCGAGCCAGCCGAGCCACTTGTCTTCGTCCGCGCCGGTCCAGAACGATTTGTCGCCGGCCCACAGCCGCCGCGCCGCGTCGCCGCGCGCCTTCATCTCGGCGTCGACGGCTTTCTGCCCCGACTCGCCGGGCGCCACGCTCAGCCGCGCCAGGCCGCCGTCGAGAATCTTCGCGCGCTTGTCGGCGAGCGCGCCGTAGAGCTTGTCGGCGGCGTCGGCGAACAGCGCGACGCCTTCGGTCACCAGCGTGTCGGTGATCCGGTCGAGCGAAATGCCCGCGGCCTCGAAATCGGCGAGTGTTTTCTTCGCGCCGTCGACATCCTCTTCCAGCGTCGCTTTGGGCGTGCCGTGGTCGCGGAACGCGTCCATGGTTTCGGGCGGCATGGTGTTGACGGTGTCGGGGCCGATCAGCGTGTCGATATAGAGCGTGTCGGGATAGGCCTTGTTCTTGGTGCCGGTGGACGCCCAGAGCAGGCGCTGCGGCTTGGCGCCCTTGTCGGCGAGCTTCTGCCAAGCCGCGCCCGAGAAATAGCGCTTGTACTGCTGATAGGCGAGCTTGGCGTTGGCGATGGCGATCTTGCCGCGCAACGCCTGCAGCCCGGCGCGCGCGCCGTCCTTGGCGTCCTTCAGCTTGTCCTCGATGGCGGCATCGGCCTTGGTGTCGATGCGGCTGACGAAGAAGCTCGCGACGCTGGCGATCTTCGAAATGTCCTCGCCCTTGGCGACGCGGTCCTCGAGCCCCGCGATATAGGCCTCCGCCACCCTGGCATACATCTCGCGCGCGAAGAGCAGCGTGATGTTGATGTTGAGGCCGGCGGCGGTCAGCGCGCGGATCGCGGGAATGCCCGCCTTGGTGCCGGGTACTTTCACCATCAGGTTGGGGCGGCCGATCTCCTGCCAAAGCGATTTGGCTTCCGCGACGGTCGGATCGGTTTCCATCGCGATATAGGGCGAGACTTCTATGGAGATGAATCCGTCCCCGCCCTGGCTCTCGTCATAGACGGGGCGCAGCGCATCGGCGGCTTCCTGGATGTCGCGCACCGACAGATGGCGGAAGATCTGCCCGACATCCTCGCCTTCGCCGACATAATGGGAGATGTCGTCGTCGTAATCGTTGCCGTGGCTGATCGCCTTCTCGAAGATCGACGGATTGGAGGTCATGCCGCGCACGCCGTCGCGTTCGATCAGCCGGCCGAGATCGCCGCAGCGGATCAGATGGCGGCTCAGATTGTCGAGCCAGACCGACTGGCCGAGGCCGTGCAATTCCTTCAGGCGGTTCATGTGATTGTCATCCTTCGGCGCGCGCCCGGCTCACGCATCTCATATACGATTTTTCCGGGCGAAGCCGCCGATCCAGCCCGATTTTGCAACGCGAACGCACCCTTATCGTTCCTGCGGGAAATGGCCGCTGGCGGCGCCAAACCGGGCATTCACCACGCACCGGCCCGGTTCTGGTAAACCGCTGGACCATCTCGTATATCCGGGCACGACAACAGGAGAGCCCCGTGGCCGAGGCCTGGAGCCCGCAAAGCTGGCGTGGAAAGCCGATCTCGCAGGCGCCGGATTACCCGGATCCGGCGGCGCTGGCGGCGGTCGAGTCGCGGCTTGCCACCCATCCGCCGCTGGTGTTCGCGGGCGAGGCGCGCAACTTGACGGCGGCGCTCGCCCAGGTGGCGCAGGGCAAGGCGTTCCTGCTGCAGGGAGGTGACTGCGCGGAAAGCTTCGCCGAGTTCAGCGCCAACAACATCCGCGACACGTTCTGCGTTTTCCTCAGCATGGCGACGGCCCTCACCTTCGCCGCCGACGTGCCGGTGGTGAAGATCGGCCGCATCGCCGGCCAGTTCGCCAAGCCGCGTTCGGACGACAGCGAGAAGCGCGGCGCCGTCACCTTGCCGTCCTATCGCGGCGACATCATCAACGGCGAAGGGTTCACGGCCGCCGACCGGCGCGCCGACCCGGAGCGCATGTTGCGCGCCTATTTCCAGTCCGCCGCCACCGCCAACCTGGTGCGCGCCTTTGCCGGCGGCGGTTACGCGGATCTGTCGCGCGCGCGCTACTGGTATCGCGACGATCACAACCATCCCGACCTGTTGCAGCGCTATCTCTCGGTGGTGTCGCGCATCGACGAGGGCATCGGCTTCATCAAGGCGTTCGGTCTGGGCGAAGCGCTGGGCGGCGCGATCAACCCGCGCACCAGCGCGGTCGATTTCTATTTCAGCCATGAGGCGCTGCTGCTGGCTTACGAGCAAGCGCTGACGCGGCAGGATTCGATAACCGGCAACTGGTACGACACTTCCGCCCACATGATCTGGATCGGCGACCGCACGCGCCAGCCGGACGGCGCGCATGTCGAGTTCTGCCGCGGCGTGGAAAACCCCATCGGGCTCAAATGCGGGCCGTCGATGACGGAGGACGATCTCGCGCGGCTCCTGAAAATCCTCAATCCGAAGAATATCCCCGGCCGGCTCACGCTGATCGCGCGCTTCGGCGCCGACAAGGTGAGCGAGGGCCTGCCCAGGCTGATCCGCACGGTGGCGCGCGAAGGCGCGCAGGTGGTGTGGTCCTGCGATCCCATGCACGGCAACACCATCAAATCGGCCGGCGGCATCAAGACGCGTCCGTTCGAGCGCATCCTCAAGGAAGTGAAGAGCTTCTTCGAGATCCACCGCGCCGAGGCCAGCCATGCCGGCGGCGTGCATCTGGAGATGACGGGACAGAACGTGACGGAGTGCCTGGGCGGCGCGCAGGCGATCTCGGAAGACGACCTGTCGCGGCAATACGACACGCGCTGCGATCCGCGGCTGAACGCGAGCCAGGCGCTGGAACTCGCCTTCCTGATCGCGGAACTGATGGACGCGCAAAAAACGAAGGACTCGCGCCTGTCGGCGTGAGCGGTGGGGTAGGGGCATGGGCGCAGCGCGCCTGCTGGCGAAAGGTTGGATCGCGTTCTGCCTGTTCGCGGGCGCGCATGCGCTCAACCGCGCGCTCGCGGCCTATATGCCGCTCGACCAGGCATTCTTCACCGTCGGCGTCTGCGTCGTGCTGTTCGGCGCGATGGGATTGCTGTTCGTGGGCGGCTACGGCGCTGCGGCCGGGCTGGGCGGCTTGTCGCGGTTGCGGCCGCGCCAATTGGCGCCGGGCTTCAACGAAATCGTCTTCGCGATTTTCGCCGTCGCGATCTTCGTCGTGCAGGTGGCCTACGCGCCCGGGCAGGTCGCGGGCGGCGCGTTGGGCGCGCTGGAGGCGGCGATCAGCTTCGCCGTGCCCGGCCAGCGCGCGCTCGAAGCCGCGCTCACCACCTGCACGCTCGACGGCGGCCGCAGCTTCGTCTCCGCTTTCGTCTGGCTGCTCACCTTCGTGTTTCTCGGTTCGGCGTTGTCGCGGCTTCGGCTGGCGGCGGCG